>JANMWP010000686.1:0-3251 GCA_031394065.1 Chitinophagaceae bacterium | reverse complement strand
TTTGCTGTATGGTTTCCTGGTTTTTATTCTTAATCCAGATTATATACCCCCAACTGCACAATAATGCAATGACAAGTGTTGCTGTTAAATAATTACGCCATTTGTTTTGTGGTTTAGCAACCAATGGCTGTATATGTTTTTCAGTGTTGGGAAAATTCTCGAAACTCATTATTTTGATTTTTATTTTATCAGGGGTTAATTAATGAGTACATGCTGTTGTTTCAACTGCAATTTTTCGCTAAAATTATGCCAAAGATAAAAATACATTTAAAAAACGTTTAAAAACCGGCGTTATTGCTGTGTTAATTTTTTTTAGATTAAATGATTAATTCGTTCCGATAACTTATCATTTATACCATAAAAAAGTGTTTAAATCAGGTACAATTGCAAAAATGGCCTGTAGTAATATTTGTAAAAAGCGAAGTAGTATCTTTGAAATATGAGTGCAGAAAAAATCATCAGTGAATGGCAGAAAAAGGTGTACAAAAATATCTACTGGCTGGAGGGAGATGAGGATTATTATATTGATATCATCATGGATTATGCCGAACACAAAATTTTAAATGAGGCAGAAGCAGGGTTTAACTTAACGGTTTTTTATGGCAAAGATGCAGACTGGGCAGCTGTTGTAAATGCCTGTACCCGGTATCCTATGTTTGCAGAGCGGCAGGTGGTTTTACTGAAAGAAGCACAACAGATGAAGGATATTGATAAACTGGAGGGTTATGTAGAGAACCCATTAAGCTCAACCATTTTTGTGGTTGGATACAAAACAAAAACGCTTGATAAAAGGGGCAAACTGTATAAGCTGCTGAAAAAATCGGCTGAGATTTTTACATCAGAAAAAATAAAAGATTACAAACTGCAGGAATGGATTGGTGAATATGTCCGTTCGCAGGGATATAAAATAAATGCAAAAGCCATCAGCCTGCTGGATGAGCATATAGGGAATGATTTAAACCGCATTGTGAATGAGATTGAAAAGCTGGCACTGAATTTAAAAGGCAAGAAGGATATTACAGAAGATGATATTGAAAAATATATTGGCATCAGTAAAGAGTACAATGTTTTTGAATTACAGGCTGCCATTGCAAAAAAAGACCTGGCCAAAGCCATAAAAATTATACAGTATTTTGAAGGGAATCCAAAAGCAGGGCCCATACAGATGGTGCTGCCGGCACTGTATGCCAGCTTTAGTAAAGTGTATACTGTTTTTGGAATGAAGGACAAAAGCGAAGCTGCTCTTAAACCACATTTTTACTTTAACGGCAATGCTGTAAAAAATGCCATGGATACCATTAATAATTATGGATACGATGGCATCGAAAGAATTTTGCTGTTACTGCATCACTACAACCTGAAAGGAGTGGGAGTAGGAGATACCGGCACTTCGGATGCATCGCTGATGAAGGAAATGGTGGCGAAGATGGTGGTGTAGGAACACGCCTTGGGGCGTGTTCAGAATCAGAATTCGCCGCAAGGCAAATTCCTACAAACACGCCAAACTGTTTTCCTTGTCTTTATGCAATTGTTCTTTCAATTCCTCAAGTCCGTTAAACTTAACTTCGCTGCGTAAATATTTTTTTACGATAACCCGGATCCGTTGATCATAAATTTCTTTATCAAAATCAAAAATATTTACTTCAGTTACCCGCACTTTACCATTAACTGTTGGCCTGAAACCTATACTCATCATGCCTTTATAGGTTTTGCCTTCAACTGCTGCATACACCGCATAAATACCATCTCCTAAAGCAATTTTTTCGTCATCGGTGCTTTTTAAATTGGCTGTAGGGTAACCAATGGTGCGGCCTATCTTATCGCCATGAAAAACCTCACCGGTAAAGAAAAAATTATAGCCTAAAAAATTATTAGCTTCATCAATATTGCTGTGCAATATAGCGTTGCGGATATTTGTACTGCTAACTTTAATGGTATTGAGGATATGTTCCGGAATTTCTTTAAGCCTGTAATTATAAACCGGGGCTTTTGCTTCCATCATTTTATAATCGCCGCTGCGTTCTTTTCCAAAGCGATGATCGTAGCCGATAATGATTGTATGTGGTTTAAATTTTTCAACTAAAAAATCCTGTATATATTCTTCGGCAGTTTGCCTGGCAAAATAATCTGTAAAAGGAACGATAACGAGGTGAGCAATTCCGGTTTTCTCCAATAATTCAATCCGCTCATCCAGCGTATTTATGAGTCGTACTCCCATAATTACAGATGAAACAACCTTGCGTGGATGCGGGTGAAAAGTAATAATGACAGACTCGCCCTTGGCTTTAACAGCTTCTTCCTTTAAATTGTCAATTATCTGGCGGTGGCCGAGATGAACCCCGTCGAAAGTGCCAATTGTAATAACGGCATTTGTAAACCGGGGCAGATTATTTATATCACGGTGTATTTGCATAGTTAAGAAGTGCAAATGTAGTTGATAATTGAAAATGGTTTATTCACAATTCACAATTAGTTTTGCAGCTATGAGTTTGTATAATAAAAGAGGTGTATCTGCCCAAAAAGAAGAAGTGCATGCTGCGGTTAAAAACCTCGATCAGGGCCTGTACCCTCATGCATTCTGTAAGGTTTATCCCGATTTTTTGGGCGGAGATGATGCATTCGTAAACATCATGCATGCGGATGGGGCCGGCACTAAAAGCATTCTGGCTTATTTGTATTGGAAAGAAACAGGGGATATTTCTGTTTGGAAAGGCATTGCACAGGATGCCATTGTGATGAACCTGGATGACCTGCTTTGTGTGGGTATTTATGATAATATCGTTTTTAATAGCACCATTGACAGGAATAAAAATTTAATTCCCGGTGAAGTGCTTGAGCAGGTTATTAACGGCTCACAGGAGTTATTAGACCAGTTAAAAGGCTTTGGTGTAAATATTCATTACCTGGGCGGCGAAACGGCCGATGTTGGCGATGTGGTGCGTACCATTGCCGTTAATGGCACCATGACGAGCAGGTGGCCAAAAAATAAGATCATCAGCAATGAAAAAATAAAAGCCGGTGATGTAATTGTTGGTTTTGCCAGTTACGGACAATCAACTTACGAAACTATCTATAACAGCGGCCTTGGCAGCAATGGCCTAACCAGCGCCCGGCACGATGTGCTGAGTAAATTTTATGCAGAAAATTTTAAAGAGAGTTTCGATACCAACCTTCCGGATGAGGTTGTGTACATTGGAAAACAGAAATTAACAGACAGCATCCAACTCACAACTCACGACTCACAACTCACA
>JANMWP010000683.1:0-5257 GCA_031394065.1 Chitinophagaceae bacterium | reverse complement strand
GCGCATACGGAAGTCTGCCTTGCAGCGGAAATCTGGTTGTCGATTTCTCTGCTGATAATACAATAGCATGTATAAATTCAAATGTGATATTTACCAACCTCACCTCAGGAAGTGCAAGTACATATCTATGGGATTTTGGTTCCGGTGCAAGGCAGACTGCCGTATGCACCAATACCCACAGCAAACCATGCATTTTTCACTTGTACAACTTCATTTGAAGTTGCGCCATACAAATCTGTTGCTGCATTTATGCATGCTGTGCGCCAGTCTGCATACTGGGAAGTAGGAGTCATGTAAACGGTTTCCGTGCGATAAATAATTGCATCTGCTTTTGTTAATCCGATGCCGTTTACTGTAAAATTATTTGCAATATCATTTGTCCCGCTTCCGCCATTAACTAACAGGTAAAACATAAAGTTGCCGACACCGCTGTTCGTATGTACACCACCATTGTCAACGGATCCTGCATACCAATATGTTCCCAGGTACGTATCCGGTTGGCTATATTGATTTGGGTTCGCCATGTTGCGAATAAGCCAATTCATATCATTCCCTAATACCCAATTAATGTCAGCTGGTTTCGACCAGAATTGAACCGACTTGCCCATAATGTCACTCATGCTTTCGTTCATAGCGCCTGATTCATAACTGTAGATTAATCCACTTGTGAAAGATGTAAGGCCATGTGTTATTTCATGAGCGGTAACATCGATGGATGTTATTCCTGCACCGCTACCTGTAAATGTTCCAAAAACCATATTGCCATTCCAATAGGCCCCAACGTTAGTTTCATTTGTTGCAGGATCGTTTACGTAACTATACAAAGCATACCCGCTATTATTAATGCTATTTCTGTTAAATTTAGATTTAAAAAAATCATAGGTTTGAGAAACTCCATAATGTGCATCCAGTGCATATTGATCAGCGCCGGTTAAATTCCAATTTGCAGTAGCACTCGTATAATAATTGGATGTAACTGCACTGCCCGTATGTATGCCATTTCCTTTGGTCAGATCTTTTAAAGAATAAGTGCCTGAAACCAGATCACTGTGGATATTCTGCACACCGCTATATGCAGTATTTGCAGTACCAATAACATCAGAATAAAAAAGTTCATCTTTTTTTCCCAATACTTGTCCGGATTGTGCATCAATAAAATAATATGCCCGGCTCAAAGGCTTTTTTGCGAAGACATCAACTTTATAAGCAAGGTGTAAATCACCGGGTTCAATTTGCTTTCCCGGCGAATACCAGACAAGAGTAGCGATCGGATAATATGTTGAATTGATATCGCCGCTCCTGCTTTTAACCTGGTTTTCTAAAACGGTATCCTGCCATGCATACGTTTCCGCATGTACATAACTTAGTGCAGCTTGCACAGCATTTGCAGGTGATAAAGTAGAAGTGATTGTGCGTTGCGCCATTTGCTTATCAAAGTCAAGAACGATAATACCACTCATGCCGGTAAGCTTATTTTTACTGGTATGCATGATGTACATACTGTTCTCGATGGGTATGCCTTTATACGTTTGATTGAAACGATGATGAACCTCTCCGAGCTGATCAGTATCAGTATTCATTAATACCAGATCTGAGTTTGCATCAATTCCCAAAAGAGATTTTGCCTGCGAGGGAATAAAGTCTTGTTGTTTGTCGGGTGATAGCCGTGTGAAAGAAGCCGACTTCCCATTTTCACCTTTGATTAAACTGCGCATGGAAACCTGTGCATAGGTGAAATTCATCGCAGCACATAGAAACAATAAATTACAGAGTAAGTAAATTTTTTTCATGATGTCGGTGGTTTGTCGAGAAAATTTATTTTATTAGTATCAGCTTTTTAGATTCTTCAATTGTTACACCCGGCTGCATCAAACTTTTATTTTACTTATAACCAACACCGTTTCTTTTTTGGCAGCAGCTTTTGATATTAAACCCTCATAATCGGGCATGCTTGGAACGGCCTGCTATTATATCATCAATAAAATTTTTATTACCCTGTATGCTGAATGGAGCAGGTATTAAATCGAAAGTGATGGCGTAGTTTTTATAAGAATCCCATGCATGGAAATTTTCTTTCTGATGCACATTAGATTGCACAATTTCTGTCAACGAACAAAAAACAGATAATACAATGACAATGAAAGTTATTCTTTTCATGGCTTAATTTTTTATCACTAAGCGCATGAAGCGTAGGCGAAATTTCAGGAAAAGATTACGAATAAAATCGTGCGCGTTTCATGTGTTGTGTGTGGTTCGTTTAGTGTTTGAACTATCAAATGTATTGATTAATTCATAAGACGCTAATAAAAGAACTAGTTTTAAGCCAAATATTCCAATTGTATCAGAAAACACTGTTAAAAAATTAAAAAACCCACCTCATTTCCCCCTTCTAACTCAGGATAACATTGCTTCCTCATTCAAATAATACCTGTTTCAACCAGCTGTAGTTTATCATAATCCGCAACAGAAATAATATTTTAAATAATTTCATCGAAACGTTAAATTATTTTTACCCGGATCTTTTGTTTAAATGTAATATGACTTTCTTTCTTTCATCATTCAATTTAATTCTTACTTTTCGAAAAAATATTTACTGTTATGAAAAAGATTTTAAAATATTTTCTATCGACAATACCCTTACTAGTCGCCTTAAATATTATTCATGTCTTCGCTCAAAAACAAGGAAAAGAAAAAATTGATTCACTTTTAAGTGTTTTAAAAAACAATTTAGAAGACACCGCCAAAGTAAATACTCTGAATGCACTTGCACATGAATTCAGAAGAAATAACCCTGATACTGCTATTATTTTAGCAAATAAAGCTCTTGCACTTTCAATTAACTTAAATTATAAAATGGGTATTGCCAATGCTAATTTATATATGAGTATGCCTATTATTATTAAAGGAAATTATAATGAGGCAATTCTAAAACTAAATGAAGCAATAAAGTTATATGATCAACTGCTTATTACTGAAAATAGATCAAACCAAACTAAAATCCTGAAACAAAAAGCAAGAGCTATTAACAACTTCGGAGTAATTAATTATTACAAAGGAAATAATTCAAAAGCACTGCAAAATTATTTCGTTGCCTTAAAAATCAGAAAAGAAATTGAGGATAAAAATGGCATGTCAAATTCTTACAATGGTATTGGAGATATTTATATTACTCAGGGAAATTATCAAGAAGCATTAAATAATTATTTCTCTTCTTTAAAAATATGCAAAGAAATGGGAGATAAACAAGGAATCGTTGATACTTATCTTCGATTAGGAGGCATATATTTAAATATAGCTAATTATCCACAAGCACTAATGTATTATTCTGAAGCCTTGAAAATAATAAAAGTAGTTGGAGATAACACTAGCCTTGCTTCTGCTTACAACAATATAGGCACTGTTTATAGAAATGTTGGAAATTATCCAAAAGCATTAGAGAATTATTTTATAACTCTGAATATTTTAGAAAAAATTGACTCTAAGAGATTCCTCTCTATAACTTATAGTAACATCGGACTAATTTATACAGAACAAGGCAATTATACCGAAGCATTGAAAAATCATTTCGCAGCATTGAAAATAAGCGAAGCGATAGAAGATAAAGTAGATATTGCCGCCTCATACGGTAACATTGGCAATGTCTACTATAAGCTTGGAAATTTTCCGGAAGCATTGAAGAATCATTTCATATCACTAAGATTCGACAAAGAAATAAAAGATAAACATTCCCTTGCTGCATGTTACGGAAACATAGGTAATGTTTATTATGAACAAGGAAATTATCCTGAAGCATTAAAATATTATTTTTCTTCCTTAAAAATGTTTGAAGAAAGTGGGGATAAAGATGATATTGGTACATGCTGCACTAATATTGGAATATTTTTTATCAGACAGAAAAAATATAATAATGCATCGCAATATCTGAATAAAGGTCTATTGCTTGCTAAAGAAATAGGTAGTTTAAATGATCTGAAAGAAAGTTATAGTGGCTTGGCAATATTGGACAGTGCAAAAGGTAAATTTAAGAAAGCATTGGAACATTACAAAATGTATATAACTTACCGTGATAGTTTGTTCAACGAAGATAACACCAAAAAAACGGTACAATTCCAAATGCAATATGAATTTGATAAAAAAGAATCGCTGGCAAAAGCCGAACAGGATAAAAAAGATGTAATTGCCTTAAAAGAATTGCAAAAACAAAAATTGCTACGTAACGGATTTACCGGAGGCTTTGCAATTGTGCTACTTTTTGCCGGTGTATTTTTTACCCAGCGAAATAAAATATCCAAAGGAAAAAAACTCAGCGATGAACTTTTATTAAACATTCTCCCTTCAGAAGTTGCCGAAGAACTTAAACAAAATGGCAGCGCCGTTGCCAAACAGTTTGATGACGTAACCGTAATTTTCACCGACTTTAAAGACTTCACTAAAATTTCTGAAAAACTTTCACCGACTGATTTAGTTGCCGAAATCGATACCTGCTTTAAAGCCTTCGACAAAATCATGGGTAAATATCACATCGAAAAAATAAAAACAATCGGCGACAGTTACATGGCTGCCGGAGGTTTGCCTGTTCCCAATAAAACAAATGCAGCTGATGTGGTAAATGCTGCCTTGGAAATTCAACAATTCATGCTTGAACATGCTCAGCAAAAAAAGAAATACAACATGGAATCATTTGAAATACGAATAGGCATTCACACCGGTCCTGTTGTCGCAGGTATTGTCGGCATCAAAAAATATTCTTACGATATCTGGGGAGATACTGTTAACATCGCTTCACGAATGGAAAGCAGCGGTGAAGCAGGAAAAATAAATATTTCCGGCAGCACTTATGAATTAGTGAAAGAAAAATTCAATTGCTCCCATCGGGGAAAAATAGAAGCAAAGAATAAAGGTGAGATTGATATGTATTTTGTTGAAAGTATTTTAATAGTTGTTTGATGTGTCAATATGCCTTTTTCAGCAAGTGTTTGTGTCACTGTATTTGTTTGACTCGCCTTGAAAAAAGTTTACAGTTCAAGCAACATCATGTCCGGTAACATTACATCTCCGATTTTTCATTAATCTTTATTAATACTACCCTTATTAAAATTGCATGATACATCAGCAATACCTTTTGATTTGAAGTAAATCCAATCAAAGCGGTTTACTTATTTTGTTTAGTCCAAGCCTCTACTGTTGCCGCATCTCCAATGGTATTACTAAAACATACGCTCCAACCTATTTCGTGCGGCAGTGTAATTTCTCAAAC
>JANMWP010000675.1:0-4006 GCA_031394065.1 Chitinophagaceae bacterium | reverse complement strand
CGTGATAAGAAATAACCGGTTTATCCCCTATCACAACACAAAGGTAATATAATTTTAGTACTATGCAACACATAATACCATATTTTTTATAGTAGTGGGCGGTAGATGTTAGCTTCTTTTGCCTGAAAGCCTTTACTGTATTGGTTTTTTCGGTTTAAAATTATTTTTTTTAGATGAGTTGGTTTTGATGAATGGCAAATTTTCGGGTATAAATGGACTAAGTTAGGGTGAAATTTTTACTGAACCCGGTCTCAATTGATTAATAAATGGCAGGGCTGTTAATCTTTTTATAACAAAGATATTGCCCGTAACATTGGCCCTTATATTGTTCGTATATTACTTAAGGAGGATACTATTATGAAATACATTTTTTACGCGTTAATCAGCATTTTTATTTTAGCAGGCTGCACAACCAGCAAAGATTATTTATCACGCAGTGATAGTGACAATACCCTTTTTGATGCCGTTAAAACATTAAAAAAGCATAACAACGACTCAACTGCCCTGAATGCTTTACCGGTTTTATACAAGCTGGCGCAGCAGAGAAACCTTCGGAAAATAAACAGTTACAGCACTTCAAATGAACCTGCCCGATGGGATAAAATGATTGAAACGTACAGCACTTTACAAACCATGTACAACGTGATTATTGAAAACGATGCTGCCAGCAGCGTGGTAACACCCGTTAATTACCAGCAAACTATTTACGATATTAAACAGCAGGCTGCAGCAGATTATTATAATGTAGCAACTGATTTTTTAAACAAGCCCGGCCGTGATGATGCAAAAAAAGCTTACAGCTATTTTAAAAAAGCAGATAAGTTTATGCCTGATTATAAAGATGCCCGTTTGAAAATGGAGGAGGCTTATGAGCATGCCATCGTAAATGTGGTTATTAATCCGGTTCAGGATAATTCTTACTTTTTTAATACCGGCTGGGGCAATTACGGCTACAACTACAGCAACGAATATTTTCAGCAAACACTGGTACGGGAACTTAAGGGTATAAACAGCAGCCGTTACCCTGCCCGGTTTTTTACCGATTGGGAGGCCCGGCGTGATAATGTGCAACCAGATTGGGAAGTTAACCTTACGCTTAGAAATATGAATATCCCCAGACCACAAAATTATACATACAGCCGTAATGTAAGTAAGCAGGTTGAAAGGGGCCGGGATACCAGCGGCAGAACTATTTACAAAATGGTATATGCCACCGTTTATATTACAAGACAATCCTTTACAGCCCGGGCCGATATGGAAATTAATATTTCGGAAATTGCTACCCGTAAAAATATCAGCTATAATACATTTAGCGAAGATTACCGTTGGGAAGAAGAACATGCAACTTATTCAGGCGATGCCGATGCATTAGGCCCGAATGACTGGGCAATAATGAATAACAATAATTTCAACGAGCCCCGTAAAGAAGATGTACTGAACGAGCTTTACCGGAAATTATATCCGCAGGTAAAAAATAAAATCAGTTATGCAGTGGATTGGTAGAAGCCTCCCCGAACCCCTCCCGAGGAGGGGCTTATAAGAGTAAAATAATCTTAAGATGAATGTATTTTCGTTTCCCTTTTTCCTCCTTTTCTCTTTCGTCCTCTTAGCCAAAAAATCGCTTCGGTAATTCGCTTAAATAAAAATTCTATAAACAATCCAGCTCATTAAATAAGCCAGCCCGGTCATGTACACCAACTGTATCATTGGCCATTTCCAGCTACGGGTTTCTCTTTTTACAACCGCCAATGTACTCATACACTGCATGGCCAGTACATAAAATATCAGCAGCGATAATCCGGTAGCCAGGTTATACACTTTGCTGCCATCGGGCCTTACAGCTGCTCCCATTTTTTGGCGCAGTGTATTGTTGTTTTCGCTTGCATCTTCTCCAACACTGTATAATGTTGCCATGGTACCCACAAAAACTTCCCTGGCCGCAAAAGAGGTTATTAATGCAATCCCAATTTTCCAATCGTAACCCAGGGGCCGTATAGCAGGCTCAATGGCCTTACCCAGCGTGCCGGCAAATGAACTTTGCAATAATTCTGTTTTACGCAGTTTGTTTAATTCGTTTGCCTGCTGCGGATTTTCTTTAATCAGCTGTTCGTATTTGGCAGTTACATTTGCCATTTTTTCTTTGGGGCCATATGTGCTTAAAGCCCACAACAACAGGCTTATCATCATAATAACTTTACCGGCATCAAACACAAATATTTTCGCCTTTTCAATCATAGTTGTCAAAGCGTTTTTCCACCTGGGAGCCCGGTATGTTGGCAATTCCAAAATAAAAAAACTACGCTCAGTACTTTTAATAAACCATTTCATTACCCAGGCAACAATTAATGCCATCACTGTTCCTAATAAATACAATCCCATCATTACTAAACCCTGCAGACTTAAAAACCCAAAATATAATTTTGAAGGAATAACCAGTGCAATTAAAATAGTGTACACGGGCAAACGTGCACTGCAACTCATCAACGGAGTAATCATAATTGTGAGCAGCCTTTCTTTTTTATTTTCAATATTCCGGGCACTCATAATAGCTGGTACCGCACAGGCAAAGCCACTTATCATGGGCATTACACTCTTGCCGTTTAAGCCAACCTTTCGCATTAATTTATCGGTAAGAAAACTGATACGTGCCATATACCCGGTATCTTCCAAAATGGTTATCAACCCAAACAGGATCATAATCTGCGGAATAAAAATTACAATGCCACTCAATCCTGCTACCACACCATTTATCAGCAAATCGCTCCACCAGGTAACCGGTAAATAATTACTGAGCATTCCGCCAAACTGGCCAAACACCCACTCAATGCCATCCATTGGGTATTTGGCAACCCAAAAAACACTTTGAAAAAGCAGGGACAAAACAGCCATTAAAATAAGATAGCCCCAGCGCCGGTGCAATAAAATATCATCAAGCCTTTCATTAAAAAGTGCCTTTTGCAACGGGTCGGCCTCTACAACCGTTTGCTGCATGATGTGTTTAATGCGGCCATAACGCTGCATAATTTCTTCGGCCTGTGTTTTGGTTGGATTAAATTTATGATCAACCTCAATCTGCTCAATGGTATCCTGCATACCTTGCTGTAGTAAAAAATTTTCGTGGTTGATAAGATAATGAACAGCAGTATAGCTGCTGATTTCTGGATAATGTTTTTTAACGGCTTCAATGGCATTTGCTGCCAGTGCATCACAATCAATAAAATCACGGGCCGGTGGCTGGTATAAATTTTCGGCTGAATGTTCAATTACTTTTTTAAGTTGTTCCAGCCCTTTGTTTTTTCTTGGATTGATGGGCACAATCGGCACACCCAGTTCTCTTTCCAGTCCGGGTATATCAATCTGTGTTCCTTTTCGCTTCGCAAGATCCATCATGGTAAGTGCCACAACTACCGGAATGTTGAGATCAATTATTTGAGAGCAGAACAAAAGATTCCGTTTTAAATTACTGGCATCAGCAACCAGCAAAACCATATCAGGCTTTATGCTTTCATCCTGGTTTAATAAAACCTTATAAGCCACCCATTCATCGCTGCGTTTTGGATATAAACTGTAAGAACCCGGCAAGTCTACAACTGTTGCTGCAAGCCCGGCCGAAATCCTGCTTTGGCCTATCTTTTTGTCAACAGTTACACCCGGAAAATTACCTACCTGCTGGTTTAAACCGGTTAAATAATTAAACAGGGAGCTTTTTCCGCTGTTGGGATTACCTACTAATGCTATGTTTATCTTTTTTGACAAAATAATATGCAGCAAAAATAACGGTTAACCATTTTACCGGGTTACGAATTAAGAAAGATGCAGTAGCAATGCGGAAAACCTGGATTTTACAACTTATGGCTAAATTTTGCATTCTATTTACATATTTAGCAAATCTCTAAGCTACCTTTGTTACTCCTCAACATATACCTATACATGAAACGTATTTTTTGGTTGCTCTTACTTGTATCAACAGTTGGTTTTGCACAAAAAAATAAAAAAGCCCGGGTTA
>JANMWP010000655.1:0-2247 GCA_031394065.1 Chitinophagaceae bacterium | reverse complement strand
GATGGGTGTTGAATTTGAACTGACCATTGACTCAGAAGCATTTAAAACGCATGCCGGGCCAAAGATTAATTACAGTGATTCAAAAATTACTGGTGACGAATTTTATATTGAAAATCACCCTTTACTTTTTGAACACGATATAAAACCTCAGCCAATTGATTGTTTTACAGTAAACAATAACAAAGCTTTTTTTAAAAACGAAGACAGTGATTTTCATTTTGATATTTTTGCTGCTTCTTTTTATTTACTCAGCCGCTACGAAGAATACCTGCCGCATGAAAAAGATATGTATGGCAGGTATGCGCATGAAAACTCGCTGGCTTACCGGGAAGGGTTTTTGAATTTGCCTTTGATAAATTTTTGGGTTAAAGATTTTGCAGAAAAGTTAAAAGCAAAATATTCAATGTTAAATATTCAATATTCAATGTTTAACTTTCAACCAACCTACGATATTGATATTGCATATTCCTATAAATACAAAGGTTTGTTGAGAAATACCGGCGGATTTTTAAAATCGCCATCGTTAGAAAGAATTAAAGTTTTAACCGGTGTTGAAAAAGATCCTTTTGATTGTTACAGCTGGTTAAGCAAGCTACATGAACAATATAACCTGCAACCGGTATATTTTTTTTTAGTGGCCGAAAAAAATGGGCAATATGATAAAAACATCCTGCCGCATAAAGATGCCATGTGGAAACTGATAAAGTATCATGCAAAAAAATTCAGTATTGGTTTACACCCCTCCTGGCAAAGTGGCGACAACAAAACTTTATTACAAAATGAAAAAGAGCAGCTGGAAGCTATGGGTGATTCTTTAGTTGTAAGAACCCGGCAGCATTATATCCGCTTTACTTTACCCCAGGGATATCAACAGTTAAATGCAGCTGGATTTATAGATGACTATTCCATGGGATATGCCAGCATCAACGGTTTCAGAGCATCTGTAGCTTCTTCTTTTTATTGGTATGATCTGGAAAAAGAAGTTCAGACTTCTTTGCGTATTCATCCATTCTGTTTTATGGATGCCAATGCTTATTACGAACAAAAGCAGAACGCAGAACAGACTTTTACCGAGCTGCAGCATTATTTAACCTGCTGCAAAGCAGTGAACGGAACACTCATTACCATCTGGCATAATAATTTTTTAGGTACTGCAAAAGAATTTGAAGGATGGAAAGAAATGTATGAGCAGTTTATAACTCAGGCTCAGCTATAATTTTTTCACGGCTGCGCTTGATACTGTAATTTACCAGGAACACACCTGCCAATGTTACAATAGCTCCCCAAAAAATATACATGGTTAATTTTTCGTGCAATACAATGGCAGCTGTAACCATGGCAACAAGCGGGTTAATATATGCATACAGCGAAGAAACAGCTACCGGTAATTTTTTCATGGAATAAATAAAAGCAATGAATGCAACCAGCGAGCCTGCCAACACCAGGTAAGTAATAGCACCCCAGGCTGTTGCAGAAACGTTTTTAAATGGAATGGTTGGTTGCGTAGTTTCAGCAATAATAAATAAGATAAATGCACTGATAAGCATTTGCCAGCCGGTGGCATAATAAGGGTTCAGTTTTGTTTTATTGCGCACAATGATGATGGTGCCTACACTCCAGCTCAGCATAGCAATCACAGATAACCCAACACCAAAAATAAAACCATCAGGATGATGTTGAAAAGCATTTTCATAAAAAACAATACCAATACCTGATATACCAAGCAGCAGACCGATAAAAGTAAGTATGGTCATATTACGGCTTTTAAAAAACACCATTTCAATAACAACAACACTCAAGGGGTATAAAGCCCCCACCAATGCACTTAAACCGGTTGGGATATATTGTAGACTCCAGGTACTTAAACCATTTGCCAACACAAACATCAGCAGCGCCATTATCAGCAACCACACAAATTCTTTGCGGGTTGGAAACGATAATTTTTTATATAGCATAAAAAAACAAACAAAGCACATACCTCCAAAAAACTGCCGTATATAAGCCATTTGCAGCGCAGGAATTTCGGCAACCCCAATTTTACTGGCCACCCAGGTAGTACCCCAAACAATACAGGTAATGCCCAATGCCAGGTATCCTCCTGCCTTGCCTTTTGGTAAATTTTTGCTGCTTAACATTTATTATTGACTGTGATTAATGTTTAAAATGCCGGAGACCGGTGATAACCATCGCTAAATTATTTGCTTTACAATATTCAATGGAATCTTTATCCCGTATTGAACCGCCGGG
>JANMWP010000653.1:0-6394 GCA_031394065.1 Chitinophagaceae bacterium | reverse complement strand
CCTAAAGCAATATACATAACAGGTTTTCCTTTAAAGAAAACGTTCATTGGCCAGGCTGCATCAAATTTTATAAAATAACCCAGCAGTGTGCTTCTTGCTCCAAAACCATAGCCGCCGGCAAAAGGCCCGATACCACCTGCTTTTACTTTAACCTGTAATGGAACCTGTCCGTAAACCATTTCGGGCCGTTTTAATTTTGAGTAAGCACCATTCCAGGCAGTACCTAAATCAATAAATTGAATGATTTGAAAATTATTCAGGAATGAATTGTTGATGGAGCGGTTAAAGAAAGTTGAAACAATAGGCAACCTGAATTCGCTGTTAATAACAACGGCATTATTGCCATTTGCTACATTTTGAATAAACCCACGCATATTAACGGCAAGGCTTTGAAATGCATAGTTTTGATCATTAGCAGCCGGGTTATTGGTGTTAAAAAACCTGTCTTTTCCATTTTTATTATTTTCGCCAAACATAAGCCAGCCATCAACACCACCTAAATAGTAAACCAACTTTTGGTTACCCCAGCTAAAATCACCGGCTGCTCTTCCGGCCCAGATAAAGTTGCGGAAAATGGGATAATAATACCGGGCATCAAAACCCAGATTAAAAGTACTGGGCCCTTCGGCAAACTTTACTTTATTAACCTGCCTGTTGTAATCAAAATAAATTTTGTAGCGCAGGCCATTCCAGATATTCATAGCAGGGTTTAAACTGTTGTCATAGATATATTCCAGTTTGGTAGTTGAATACAATGTTTTTTCATCTGGCTTTCGAAGAGAAGTATTATCAGTTCTGAATTGAGGTGTAAACACAACTTTATCAGAGCGGATACCGGTAGACAACCGGATACTTTTTGTAACATCAAAAGGATATGAAACATTAACCTGGTAAAGATTCGTGTACAGTTTTCCATTCAGGTTACCACTTGCATCGCCAGTCTGTTGCACATTGCGATAATAAGTAAGGCCCCAATCAAGCCTTCTTTTATAATTCTGATAACTCATCAGCCATTCATTATCTTTTAAGTTGGTACCAATTTTAAAACCACCTGTTATACGTACATCTTCCAGCAACTCGGTTGTACCCAACCTGATTAAACCGTTTAATGGAGAACCGGAATTGAGCATGATTGGTCCTGACTGAGTCGGGCCTCCCCAGGGCTGGTATCGGTTAATGAGTACCCCGGTACTAAAACCTGCCGAGCCATAGTCAACAGAAAACTTAGGTGGCTTATACCTGAATTTTTTTATTGTTTTTAAAACATCGTATTTAGCTACTGTACCAATAATTTCTTTTCCTGCTGCACTGCTGTCTTTTTTCTCATTGGCAAATTCTGTCTGAAAAACATCTTCTTCTTTTTTTGCAGCTGCAATGGCTTTTTTAACTGCAATAGTATCTTTATACTCGCCCATAATTTTTTTCATGTAGGCGGTTGGTGGAACTGTTATATTACGACGGCGTAATGTCATTTCATCAATCTTTAATTTGTATAAAACTTTTTCATCGCTCTGGCGGGTAACTTCACTTACCTGGTTGTTATCTCCTGCTATCCGGGTTTCGCCCAATGTACTTTGGTAATTGGATAATGGAAATGTATAGGCCGAATCACTGGAAATGGAAACCACTGCAACTGAATCAACATCTGTTTTTTTATAAGCCCTTAAAGTGCTGTCTACTTCTTTGGTTGATGGATTGCGTAAAATCTGATCGGCAATTAAAACAAGCGTATCCAGGCCTACCTTTTTGGTAGTAAAAAAACCTGCATACCGGTTTCCAACACCATTTTCGTCACTTACAAACGTAAAATGGCTTTCGTTATACTGCATTGGAAAACGGGCATTGCCATATTTTAAACTGGATAATTGAGTAATCTGATTCAGCTCGGGTTTATCGCCAAAATTGGTAATTAAAAAGATATTGTACTTACTATCGCTTGGCAAAACGGTTTCGCCGGTTTTAGCTGCCGGGTTGGGCCGGTTGCTGCTGAAAATAATTCCGGTTTTATTGGGGAAAGCTACAAAGGAAGCATCCAGGTCATCGTACACATCATTGGTAATTTGTTTTACTTTTTCATTTTGCAGTTCAAGCGTAAAAATATCGGTATGGCCATTTTTAACAGCAGTTAATAAAAGGGTATTGCTGTTCAGCATATATTTTATGTCCTGTACCTGATCAAACTGTTTGGTAAGGTCAATCTTAAATTGTTTTGCCTTGGTAATAATATCATAAACAAACAGGTTCAGTTTCCCTTCTTTAGTATATAAAACAGATATCCGGGTTCCTTTTGGATCCCAGGCCATCATGGGATAATTGGGGTTCATCTCATTTATATAACCCCTTACACCGTATTTAAGCAGGGTTTTGTTTTCATATTCATCGTTATAAATAACCCGTACTATACCTTTTTTAAATTGTGTTACCACATAAGAATTGTTGCGCTTTGTGGGGTTTACATTAAACCTGAAATAATCCAACCGGCTGTTTATATTAAAACCATCAACATAACTTCCTTTGGGATATGCCTTTCTTTTAGCAATGTCTTTGTAATACTTTTCATCCTGGTATTCCATAAATTCAGCCAGTACATCTTTAAATTTCTTTTTGCAAACCTGTAAAAAAGCTTTGTTTAAATTTTTATAAACGGTAGCCAGGTACAACAGGTAAGTCACGTTTTCTTTTTTATATTTTTCATCAATAAAATACCAAAAAGCATGACCGGCAATTTGGGGTTTTGCGTAGGCAAATTTTGTAAATTTATTGTAGTTGCCACTGAGCATTTCGCTTTTCAATTCATCATCCAGTTCTGTGCTCCAGTTCTCGGCCAGGTAACTCATGTAACCATCCGTTAACCATTTGGGTAAATCAAGCAGGGCCTGGTTTCCGGCCACTTCGCCAATGTCGTCGCCAAACAAACGGTTTTCGGTTAAAACCTGGGCAATGCCATGGCGAACCTGTAAACGTAATTTTTGATGATCGGCTTCAAAATAAACAACCATTTTATTATTAACCAGTTTGGTACCGCCACCGGTGTTTTGCCAATCAACCCCCAAACCAATATTGCTCTGCTGCATTTCGGCAAAATCGTTGTATAAAACAATATTTGCCCTGCGTTGTAAACTGTATTCGGCAGCAGCTTCCATCTGGGGCAATTCCTTTTCGGCACTCTGGGCTATAAATTTAGCAAGCTCTTCTCCATTTTGATGATAATAAATATTGAAGTTTTTGGTTTGATAATAACTCCACTTAAATTTTTTAAACTGAACCCTGTTTTTACCAAACTCCACAGCATTTACCTGCGCCACAGCAAAATAAGAACTGCTTAAAAGGAAAAAGGAAATTAGAGATATTCTGCTGAACTTTGCCATACATTAATATTGATATTGAGTATTAAAATTACTTTATTCGGGTTAATCATTAAAAAACAATTTAAAAGCCATTATGTTAAAAGTAAAATCCTTCGTTTTCAGTCCCATACAGGAAAATACGTATTTGCTGTACAATGAGTTTAATGATTGCATCATTATTGACCCCGGTTGTTACTTTCCCGAAGAAAAGGATGAGCTAAAGGCGTTTATTACACAGAGCAGTTTAACGCCCCGGATGCTGCTTAATACCCACTGCCATCTTGATCATGTTTTTGGTAATAAATTTGTTGCCGAAGCTTGGGGGCTTACCCTTCAGCTGCATGAAAAAGAGAAACTGCTGCTTGATTATGCGCCCACATCGGGCCTGATGTACAATATGCCCTTTGATAATTATGCCGGATATTACATTTATTTAAAGAAAGGCGATATGGTTAAACTTGGCGAAGATGAGCTGACTGTGATTGAAGCTCCGGGGCATTCGCCCGGCCATATTTGCTTTTATTGCTCCAAACAAAATTTCATTATCAGTGGCGACGTATTGTTTAACCGCAGCATTGGCCGTACCGATTTGCCGGGAGGTAATCATGAAACCTTATTAAAAAACATACGGGAAAAATTATTTGTATTGCCTGATGAAACGGTTGTGTATAGCGGGCATGGACCGGTTACAACTATAGGTGAGGAGAAAAAGTATAATCCATTTTTAAACGGATTGGCATAATTCAATTAAAACCCCATTTGTTCCTTTGGGATGAAGAAAACAAACCAGTTTATTATCGGCTCCTGCCTTGGGTTCTTCATTCAATAAAACAAAACCTTCGGCTTGCAGGCGTTTCATTTCGGCTTTAATATCGGTTACATCAAAAGCAATATGATGCAGGCCCTCGCCTTTACGCTCAATAAATTTGGCAATAACACCGTTTGGGTCAGTACTTTCCAAAAGCTCAATCTTGGTTTCGCCTTTTTTAAAAAAGGCGGTGTTTACTTTTTCACTTTCAACCAGTTCTGTCTTATAACAGCGACTATTCAGTAGTTTTTCAAACAGTGGAATAGAAATTGACAGGTCTTTTACAGCAATACCGATATGTTCTGTTTTTTGCATAAAAGTTAATTTTGAAGCCTTTGTTTACGAAATAAGTAAAATGAAGGGTTTACCATAAATGGAACAGCTAAAATAGAACCTTTTGCAGTAAATTTGCGTTATAACGAACAGAAACTAAACAGAATGATTTTATGTTGAAATTGCCGATTTACTTAGATAATAATGCTACTACACCCATGGACCCACGGGTTCTGGAAGCCATGACTCCTTATTTTTTAGAGCATTATGGTAATGCAGCCAGCCGTAATCACCCTTTTGGCTGGGAGGCTGAAGAGGCTGTTGATTATGCCCGTGAGCAGGTTGCCAAATTAATTGGTGCCGATCCCAAAGAAATAATTTTTACATCAGGTGCAACCGAAGGCGATAACCTGGGTATTAAAGGTGTTTATGAAATGTATGCCAGCAAAGGCAATCACATCATTACTGCTACTACCGAACATAAAGCCGTTTTAGATACCTGTAAGCATATTGAAAAAATAGGCGGAGAAGTTACTTACCTGCAGGTGCAACCTGATGGTTTAATTGATTTGAAAGAACTGGAAGCGGCTATTAAACCAACAACTATTTTAATTGCTATCATGTATGCCAATAATGAAATTGGAGTGGTGATGCCGATAAAAGAAATCAGCGCTATTGCCCGTAAGCATGGCGTTTTATTATTTACAGATGGTACACAGGCTGTAGGTAAAATACCGGTTGATGTTAATAAAGATGGCATTGACCTGATGGCTTTTACAGGTCATAAAATGTACGGCCCTAAAGGTGTTGGTGCGTTGTATGTTCGTCGTAAAAACCCAAGGGTAAAAGTAACTGCACAAATGGATGGTGGCGGCCACGAACGTGGTATGCGTAGCGGAACTTTAAATGTACCGGGTATTGTTGGTTTTGGTAAGGCCTGCGAATTATGTATGCTGGATATGGAAGAAGATACCAAACGCATCAGCAAAATGCGTGATCATCTGCAAACAGAATTATTAAAACTTGAAGAAGCTTATGTAAATGGCAGCAGCGAACACCGTTTACCACATGTGGCTAATATTTCTTTTAAACATGTAGAGGGTGAAGGATTGCTGATGGGCTTTAATAAAAATATTGCGTTAAGCAGCGGATCGGCCTGTACATCTGCCTCTTTAGAACCCAGCTATGTGTTAAAAGCACTGGGCCTGGGTGATGATCTGGCACACTCTTCGCTCCGTTTTGGACTGGGAAGATTTACAACCGATGAGCAGATTGAATACACCATCAAGGCAATAAGCGAAACAGTTTTGAAGTTAAGGGAAATGAGCCCGCTTTGGGAAATGTATAAAGAGGGAATTGATTTGAGTACGATTGAGTGGGCTGCTCATTAATTAGCTGATTAGCCAATGTGCTGATGTGCTAATGAAACGCAAGACTTTTAATTTAAAAAGTTTAAAATAAATAGAACAGTAACAATTTTAAAGAATTAGCACATTAGCTAATCATCAAATTATCAAATTAATTATCATGGCATATTCAGAAAAAGTAATCGACCACTACCAAAACCCCAAAAATGTTGGTACGTTGGATAAAAGTGCAAAAAATGTAGGTACCGGTTTAGTTGGTGCACCGGAATGCGGCGATGTAATGCGGCTGCAAATACAGGTAGATGATGCAGGCATGATAACCGATGCAAAGTTTAAAACCTTTGGATGCGGCTCTGCTATTGCTTCTTCATCTCTGGCTACAGAGTGGCTTAAAGGAAAAAGCGTAGATGAAGCGTTGAAGATTGATAACATGGACATCGTAGAGGAATTAAATCTTCCTCCTGTAAAAATACATTGCAGTGTTTTAGCAGAAGATGCCATCAAATCAGCCATCAACGACTATCGTGTTAAGAATGGTATGGAACAAATTAAGTTTGAAGAGAGTGTAGTACACTAGGAAAGTCAAAAGTTAAAAATCA
>JANMWP010000634.1:0-1711 GCA_031394065.1 Chitinophagaceae bacterium | reverse complement strand
TTCAAACAGGGATGAAAATATACAGCGTGAAAATGCCGCTGCACCTGATTTTCATATCTTACCAAATAAAAAAATAATTTTTCCGAAAGATGCAAGGGCAGGAGGAACCTGGTTTGCAGCAGCAGATACCGGTGTAATTGCCGTGTTGCTGAATGGTGCTTTTAAAAAGCACATTGCCCAACCACCTTACCGAAAAAGCCGTGGGTTGATACTGCTGGAAATTATTGAAGCGGATGAATCTATTTCTTTTTTTGATGACCTGGATCTTAAAAATATTGAACCTTTTACCATCATCCTGTATAGCCCCGGTAATTTACATGAGTTAAGATGGGATGGAACCGGTAAGTATAAAAAATTACTGGATATTACCGGTAATTATATCTGGTCATCAGCTACCTTGTATACGGATGAAGTGATTGAACACAGGCAAAATTTATTTGAACAGTTTATAAGATCAACTGACGGTATTACTGCCGAAAAAATGCATAATTTTCATGCGCATAATAATGGCGATGCCGAGAACGGATTTGTTATAAACCGCCAGACCGGTATGAAAACATTCAGTATTACACAGGCTGTTATACAAACTAGTACAGTATTATTTTTACACAATGATCTGTTACAGCAAAGGCAATTTAAAGAAACCATGCATGTTCATCATGCGGCCATAAAAAATTTACGTGAAGAAATTTAAACTGTTTATTCATAAACTCACACACTGGGAGTACTGGCCTTTTGATATTGTTTATATACCCATGTATTTTGTTTGGTTTTATTATGCAGCAAAGGCCCGGTCTTTTTTCTTTTTTAACGCAGCCAACCCACTCATTAAAAATGCAGGATTCCTGATGGAATCAAAAAAAGAGATCTACGATATTATTCCTGCACAGTTTATACCCAAAACTTTATTTTTTAAACAGGATACAGCAACAGCAGAAATATTAAAAACGGTATCTGCCTCTGGCATTGCTTTTCCCTGCATTGCCAAACCGGATATGGGCGGAAAGGGCAGGGGCGTTGAAAAAATATATGCACTGGAAGCTATTGCCGGGTATGCCACAAAAATAAAAATGGATTTCCTGGTACATGAGTTTATTCCTTATCCCGAAGAGGTTGGTATTTTTTATTGCCGCATGCCCGATGAGGCTGATGGCTTTATCAGCGGTATTGTGGCCAAGGAATTTTTAATTGTAAAAGGAGATGGTTACTCAACCCTTACGCAGCTTTTAGAAAAAGATTCCCGTTATCATTTTCAGTTGCCGGCCTTGCAAAAGATATATGGAGAAGGGCTTAATGTGGTTTTGGAAAAAGATGAAGTAAAAAATTTAGTGCCTTATGGCAATCATGCACGTGGTGCAAAATTTTTGGATGTAAGCTATTGGGCTGATGAATCATTTACAAAAACCTTTGACACAATTTTTAAACAGATACCTGAATTTTATTTTGGCCGGCTGGATATTATGTACAGTAATTTTGAAGATTTAAAAGCCGGAAAAAATTTTTCTATTGTTGAACTGAATGGTGCCGGCAGCGAGCCTACACATATTTACGACCCGGGGCATTCTCTTTTTTTTGCCTGGAAGGAAATTGCCCGGCATTTTAAAATTCTGTGTGCCATCAGTATTCAAAATCACAAAAAAGGTTTTCGGTATTTAACTGTTAAAGAAGGTATGCAGATGTTTAAAGAAAACCGGGCAGTAATGAAAAATCT
>JANMWP010000599.1:0-3679 GCA_031394065.1 Chitinophagaceae bacterium | reverse complement strand
ATCCTATCAGTTTGTCTTTAATAAATATTTGTAAGTAATGATTTTCAACATCAGGTATTTGTGCATTCTCAAGTGCCAGTAAATGCCTGTGTTTTAAGTGATGCGTTTCGGGTAAAAAATCATCCCATAAATCTTTATGTGCTGCAATTTGCCTTACATGATTAATTGAAATAGTCAAACTCTAAATTATTTTTGCTGTACGGAATCTTTAGTTAATTCATTATTTACCGTTCTCCATATTCCCAGCGGATTTTCATTCTTTAATTCATCAGGCAATAGATTATTGCTCCAGTTCTGAAAAGCAATGGGCCTTGCAAAACGTTTAATGCCATCAGCACCAACAGAACTGAACCTGCTATCGGAGCTTGCCGGAAACGGCCCGCCATGCTGCATACTCAAACATACCTCTACTCCGGTTGGTACACTGTTAAAAATAAAACGGCCGCAAATGTTTTTAACTGCTTCAACCAATTCATCATTGTCTTTTATGTCATTTTCAGTAGCCATTAAAGTTGCTGTTAATTGTCCTTCCAGGTTTTTAGCCACTTCAATCATTTCGGGCATGTCTTTACAACGGATAACAATTGAGTAAGGGCCAAATACTTCCTGATGCAAAACAGAATTGTTTAAAAACGCCTGTCCGCTTGCTGTGGCAATGGTTGGTATAGCTGCCAACTTTGGCAAAGTTTCGGAACTTTGCCAAAGTTCATCCTCGCTTTCTGCTACCAAATGCACATCTTCCTGCAATAAAACATTGCCTTTATTTTTTTTGTAAGCCTCTACTATACCGGTGTGCAACATAAGCGCCGGTTCAATTTTTTGTATAGCTTTTCCAAGGTCATGAATAAATGTTTGCAAGGCTTCACTTTCAATGCCGATAATAATTCCGGGGTTGGTACAAAATTGCCCCACACCTAAAGTGATTGAACCGGCATACATGGTTGCAATTTCATTTGCAGCTGCATTTAATTTTTCGGGCATTAAAAAAACCGGATTAACACTACCCATTTCTGCAAAAACCGGGATTGGTTCTTTACGTTGATTGCCCCAATCGAATAATTGTTTACCACCGTTATAAGAACCGGTAAAGCCAACTGCTTTTGTATTTGCATGCATCACCAGCGCTTTGCCCACTTCAAAACCTGCGCCATGCACATGTGCAAAAATCCCTTTGGGCATATTGCTTTTTTCTGCAGCCAATAAAATAGCGTTTGCAACAACTTCCGAAGTTTTGGCATGTGCCGGATGTGCTTTTACAATTACCGGGCAGCCTGCTGCAAAAGCACAGGCTGTATCGCCACCGGCGGTTGAATAAGCAAAAGGAAAATTACTTGCTCCAAAAACCACAACCGGGCCAAGCGGCACCAGCATTTTACGGATGTCGGGTTTGGGTGGAGTTTTGTCGGGGATAGCCGTATCAATTCCTGCATCAAGCCAGCTTCCTTTTTCGCAGGCTTCGGCATAACTGTTTAACTGAAAAATAGTTCTTGCTCTTTCACCACGCAATCTTGCTTCGGGTAAATTGGTTTCACTCATGGCAGTTTGTATCAACGCATCGCCGCAGTTTTCCAGTTCAATGGCAATGGCTCTCATGAATGCAGCACGTTTTTTTAAAGAAAATTTTCTGTAAATATGAAATGCATTCCATGCGTCTTGCATTACTGTATCAATTTCTTCAACACTAAAATCTTTATAACTCATAGCAAACTTTTTTGGGTTAAAAAACTCCTGACTCATAACTCCTAACTCAGTACCGGCCTCGTTGCAATACCATCATTGATTATCTTCAAAACAGCCTCTCTTTCCTGTCCAACCAATGTCAATCTTGGTGCCCTTACTGTTTCTGAACCAATGCCGGCCTGTGTTTCGGCCAGTTTAATATATTGCACCAGCTTGGGGTGAATATCCAGTTCCAGCAAAGGGATAAACCATCTGTATATTTTTGTTGCCTCTGCAAGCTTACCTGCTTTTACTAAATTATAAATAGCAACGGTTTCTTTAGGGAAAGCGCAAACTAAACCCGCTACCCATCCATCGGCGCCCAAACAGAGCTCTTCCATGGCAATGGTATCTACACCACAAAGAATTTTATACCGATCACCAAAACGGTTTTTCATCCTGGTAACATTGGTGACATCTCTTGTTGATTCCTTTACTGCCTGAATATTTTCGCAGGCGGTCAGTTCATCAAACATATCCAGGGTTACTTCAATTTTATAATCAACGGGATTGTTGTAGATCATTATTGGAAGGTCAGTCGCATCTGCCACGGTTTTAAAATAAGTCACCGTTTCCCGGTGGTCAGTTTTATAGCGCATAGGAGGCAACATCATAATTCCTTTGGCGCCCCAGGCTTTGGCATAGGCTGCCTGTTGTAAAGCTTCTTTGGTGCTTCCTTCGGCAATGTTTAAAATAACCGGAACTTTGCCGGCACATTTTGCAACTGCAAATTTTATCAGTTGTTCTTTTTCATCTGTGGTTAATACACTGGCTTCGCCAAGGGTGCCACCCAGTACAATGCCATTAACACCTGCATCTAATTGTGCCATTAAATTTTTCTCAAAAAGCGGAAGATCTAATGTATCGCCGGCAGTAAATTTTGTGGTAAGGGCAGGGAAAACACCGGTCCAGTTGATAGCCATAAAAAATATTTTCTGCAAACTACAAAAGCTATTGTTCACCACCAAAGGATAAAGGAGGTGCTGTAAAAACATCTGATTATTTTTTATTACCACCCTAAGTTGATTCAACAACCTGTTGTTTAACTCCAAACATAATAAAGAAAGAAAAACCACAGGCTAAAGACTATTTCCCTGACCTTACAGACAAAGAACTTTCCCGTTACATTCTTGTCAGCGATTTTGAGCGTTTCCGTTTGTTCGACCTCGAAGAAAACACACAGCAGGAGTTTAAACTCTTCAGGCCAATTTTCAGTCTATAATCAGCTATTAATCTTTCTTTCACTAAATTTTTACATTTCAATTTTAATCTTGAGCACAGTTATTGCCTCTATAAGGTATAACCAGTTTACAAAAACTATAAAATGTAATTAAATATGAAAATGAGATCAATGATTTGGGTTGCAGCAGTTGCCATGTCGGCTGCACTGCTTATTACCGGTTGTGCCGGTACTGCCCATATAGAAAAAGACAAATCTGCCGACTTTAGTAAGTATAAAACCTATGCCTGGGCCGAAAAGCCTGAAACCAATGAAGCCAAAAAAGCCCGCCGCAACGAACTCACCGAGGCAAACATCCGTAACTCTGTAAACCGGCAGTTACAAAAAATTGGCTGGAAAGAAGTGGATAAAAATCCGGATATTATGGTGAATTATGAGTTGCTGGTGGACAGAACTGAAAAGGAACAAAAAGATGCCGTGTATTCTCCATCTTACACCCGTAGTTATTACAACCGCTATACGGGCAGGGTAAATACATACTATTACCCCGGCCAGTTTTCGGGCTACGATACGTATACAACAACGGTTAAAGAAGGAACGGTTACTGTTACAATGATTGATAACAAAACCGATAAAGCTGTTTGGCAGGGCTGGATAACCAGTGAAATAGACAGCCGCAAAATGACCGGTAAAGAAATTGACCAGAGCGTAAAAACGATCTTCAGGAAATTTGATGCAGGTAAATAAAAACTGGTACTCATTTTTTTTAGCAGCAATAAA
>JANMWP010000585.1:0-2316 GCA_031394065.1 Chitinophagaceae bacterium | reverse complement strand
GTTATTTACAAAAAAGAAATTCCTTCAGATTTATACCTGGCGGCAAATACGGATGCATCAGCAAAGTTTCAACTTTCCGCCCTTTCATTTTTGCCTGATGAATCTTTAAATATTGAGCAGAACGGATTTTATTTTGAGCAGAATGATATTACCATAAACGGCTATTGGGCCTGGGAAAAAGTAGGCGATATGCTGCCTTATGATTTTAATTTTAAAGGAATAGAAAAGGTTCCGGTAAAAGAGGAAGTATCATCAACTCAAACTATTGATCCGGTGAAACCTGCAACAGAACAGAATTCCGGAAGCAACACCATACTAACCAATGTTACCTGGAAAATGGAAGAAAGCAGGGTGATAGACGGTAACAATATATTTTACTATAAAAGAAATGGTCAGGAGAACAGCGTTAACTTTGATAATGATTTCTATAAATTTAATACAGATAATACCGGTATCTATGCTTACAATGGCCAGGATTATAAATTCAACTGGAAATACCTGGATGCTGAAAAAACCAGGATGGAAATGATGATTTTGTATCCAACACCTTTAATTGTTACGCTTGAAAATATTACCGTTACTGCAACTTCATTAAAATATACCCGCCTGCAAAAAGTAAATGGTTTAAATTTTGTAGCAATCGAATCAAGAACAATAAAATAAAAAATTAAATTATTTCCCCATCACCTTTTCCCATAACTCAGGTATCCTTTTTACCCAAACCAATTCCCTCGATTTTAATTTGGCTTCCAGTATCGGTGAGCCCAAATATGTTTTGCCTCCTGCCACATCCCCACCAACACCACTCTGCCCGTAAATAACGGCATTTTCACCAATGGTCAGTGTTTTGCTTACGCCAACCTGTCCCCATAAAGTAACGCCGTCTTCTAAAGTAACCAAACCGGCAATACCAACCTGTGCTGCTAAAAGGCAGTTTTTACCCAATACCGTATCATGCCCTATGTGAATCATATTATCCAGTTTACAACCCCGGCCAATAATGGTATCGTGGCTCACTCCCCGATCGATTGTACAGCCTGCACCAATTTCTGCAAAATCTTCAATTATTACACGACCGCAATCAGGCATCTTTTTATACCATAATTCCCGGTCTTTTTTTGAGTTATAATAAAAGGAATTACTGCCAATAACAGTACCCGCCTGAATGACTACATTATTGCCAATTATACAATTGTCCATAATGGTTGTATTGGGATGTATGATTGTATTTTTTCCAATACTTACATGATTGCCAATAAACGCACCGGGATAAATAAAACTTCCTTCACCAATAACAGCCGAATCACTGATCATTTTAGTTGCAGGTTCAAACGGACGGAAATGATTTGCAATTTTACAATACGCTTCAAAAGGATTTTCAACTATCAATAATGCCTTGCCTTCCGGTACATAAGTTTCTTTATTGATGATGATAAAACTGGCAGCACTGTTTAAACACTTATCATAATATTTTGGATGATCAACAAAAACCAAATCACCTTTTTCAACTTTGTGTAATTCATTAATACCGGTTGCAGGTTCTGGTGTGTTGCCAACTAATTTTGCATCAATGAATTCTGCGATCCATTGCAGCGAAACGGGAGAGGGAAATTGCATAAACTGAATTTTCAGCAAAGGTACATCGCTTTGCTTTTACCTGCTTTTATCGCAAAAACTAAAATAAATGCTTTTTACCGGCTGATTTTTATGATTTATTTATAATTATTTTTTACTTAAAAATTGGGCCTTTGAAGGCGTAAAAAAGTGATTAATCATGCAATGCATAAAATTACAGGCAGCATATTTTATGTAAGCATTAAAATATTTGATATTACTGAAATGATGATGAATAAAGGATTTCAGGCGGTAAGTAATTTTTATTTTAAAAAAATAAAAAAATAAAAAATGAATTTTCCCGATTTTTTGTTACCTGTATTTGAAAAAAAAACGGCACCCTTATCCACACTTATATATAAAATGTGAATAAAATAATTCCAATTTTCTTTTTGGTTAGCAAAAATTATTTTTAATATTGTGAAGGGAATTTGGTTCCCGGTACTTACTAACCCATATATATATTAAAGCCTGACTGTAAAAAGCCAGGCTTTATTTTTTTAGTTATCATTGAAGGGATGAAAATTTAAACAGATGGAAATTTACGAAGTACAACAAAATGAATTTTGTATCAGTACCGATAAAAGCAAACTGGATATCAACATCATTCATAATTATTTATGCGATGAAAGTTATTGGGCAAAAAATATTCCTGTTGAAACTGTTCAAAGAAGTATTGAAAGTTCCTGTTGTTTTGGTTTG
>JANMWP010000572.1:0-5810 GCA_031394065.1 Chitinophagaceae bacterium | reverse complement strand
ATACGGAAGGCAATATTAAAAGATACCTGGTAGTTAAGCGGATACATTCGTCGAATGATCTTAACCAGGTAAGAATTTACCAGGATTGGTATTTTGATGTATCAACCGGAAAATTTAATGCCGTAATTAAATGGATTGAATTGAGGGAAAACATTTTTACCAGCCAGGGTATAATGCTTGGTACTACTGCACTTTGCAGGATTTATTATTGACAGAAAAATAAAAAAAGACAATAAAATATTTTTAAGAAAAATTAAGTTTCAAAAAAACACCTCACTTTAATCATCGTCTTAACCTGCTGCATAGGGCCACTGTTGAAATTATGTATTACCTGTTATAGGGATTATTTGCATCGTTTAAATTAAAAAAGCAAATATTTCAAAGCTGTAGTAATTGTTATTACACAAAATTTTTATCTTGATTATTTTTTAAAAAAGTGCAGAATAGTAGCTTATAAAGCTAGAATAGTTTAATTTTTTGAACTAAATTTATAAAACAATTTATAATGATGAAAAGAACCTTAATTTATACTGTGCTTTTATCAGCTGTTTTATTTGCTGCCTGTTCAAAATCTGATACTACACCAACACCACCACCGCCTGTTGATCCTTGTGCAGGTGTAACTATAACACCCATAGCATCTGTAACACATACTACAACAGGCCTTACTCAGGGAACTATAACTGTCACATCACCAATAGGATCAGGTTATTTATACAGCATTGGTGGTACTGCTCAGGCATCAACAAATTTTTTCAATCTTGCTGCCGGCAGCTATACGCTTACTGTTAAAAATGCCAGTAACTGCAGTGGAACTGCAACTTTAACCATTAAGGGTTATGGAGCTAAATTTTTTCAGGTAAGAACCATTGTAAACGGTTACTGCGGCCCTTGCCATCTGAATGGTGCGATAAGCGGTGGGAAAAATTTTGATGCTGATATTGATGTGGTAAACTCCTGGGACAGAATTAAAATACGGGCTGTTGATGGTATTCCTTCTTTTATGCCACAAGCCCCCAATTCGCCATTAACTACTATTGATAAACAAAAAATTGTTGACTGGGTTAATGCCGGACACCGGATTACTGATTAAAAAATAAAACACTTACATAAATAAACCGGCAATTGATTTGCCGGTTTATTATTTTTAGATGTTGTTTATCTCACTTTCAACATAGGCCGCACCTGCTGAGTGGTACCGTTTTGAAAACGGGCATAATATACTCCGGTTGCTAAATGTGAAGCGTCAAATGTAATTTTATCATTGGTTGCCGTTAAATAATCTTTCTCCAGTAAATTAATAATGAGCCTTCCGGCGGTATCAATGATTTGTATCAACGTATGCCCACCTGCTGTACTGAACTTAATTTCTGTTTTATTTGTAAAGGGATTGGGCGAATTGGTTATATAAGTAACTCCGGATGTGCTTGGCGGAGCAGGTGTTTTACAGGTATTTCCATTAATCAATGGCAAATCCTGCAATTGACCATTAATATTTGGTGGGAATAATCCCTGTATGGTTGCTTTAGGAAGACAGAACCACTTTTCCAAAATGGTAGAATAAATACTTCTGAAATCATATTGCATGGGTATATTATCATTCACTGTTGCAACTGCAGGAATTGTTGGATTATCACCCAATACACCACCATCAACCGGTTTGCCAAAAACAAATACCGGGGCTGCAGCACCATGGTCTGTTCCTACACTGCTGTTACTTTTTATTCTTCTTCCAAATTCGCTGAAAGTCATTCCAACTACACGGTCTTCTATAGTTAAAAAAATCAGGTCATCCTGAAAAGCTTTAATGGCATCACTAACCCTTCCTAATAAAGTAGCATGGCTACCAATAGTTGTATCGTTTACATTTGTTTGCAAACTATGGGTATCAAATCCGCCAAAACTTACCATATAAACCCTTGTTTTCAGTCCGCCTTTAATAAGGCGTGCTACTATTTTTAACTGATCTGCAAGGCTATTATTTGTTGGGTAAGCACTCTGCTGCGTTACGCTGTTTGCTGCCTGGGTAATAGTAGTGCCATATTGCTGGGTTTGCTTGGCAACATTGCGGATATAGCTCAATTCTTTTCCGGCTTTGGTAGGCGGAACAGGGTCGTTTGTTCCGTTTATCAATTGATAAAAAGATGTGGCACTGGTAATACTCATGGCCATATTCACACTGGGGCCCTGTGTTGTAAGCGATGCTGTAGAACCTATTTGAATAGCCAGTGGATGTGGTGCATTGCTGTTGGGATACCCGTTTGGAAAATTGGGATATTCATAATTCAGATACCTGCCGGCCCAACCGGTATACACTTCCTGATTACTGTTACTGGATGACATCCAGATATCTGTGGCCCTGAAGTGTGAAAAATTAGGTTGCGGATAACCAACAGCCTGAATTACTTTCAGTTTTTTCTCATTGTACATGGTTTGCAGGCCGGTCATACTTGGGTGTAGACCAGTATTGGCATAACCATTTAATGATAAAATTTTATTTTGAGGAATTGCAATATTTGTACGTGCTGCATTATACAAACTATAAGTACTTATGGGAATAACCATATTCAAACCATCATTACCGCCCGATAGCTGAATAATTACAAGTACATGGTCAGTGTCTGTATTACCACCGCCCATTAATGCCTGCACCAGCGGCGAATTTTCGTTCAAAGCTTTTACAGCATAGCCACTAATGATTGCAGGTATTGCTACTGCAGCCGATTTTCCTAAAAATTCTCTACGTTTCATGTTTATGTTTTTATAACAGAAAAAGTAATTTTCGTGAGCCGTGATGCGTCAGTCGTGAATGAGTATCTGATATTTGAAAAGCTACTCACGATTCACATCTCACAACTACGCTATCAACTCAATTGATATTCGCTTAAGTTCATCAAATACCTGAACAAATCCCTTATTCTTACGTTTACAGTATTAAAATTTGCAGTTGAAGGATTTGCTATATAAGTACTCCATGCATTTGTCCAATAATAATCAAACTGTTGGCCGGTTAATAACATCTGCGTTTTCAATTGTTGTTTTACCTGTGGAGATAAATTCAACCGGTATAAATATTTTAAAGCATCGTCAATCAAGTCATTGGGATTACCTGGGTTTGATAGTGTTTTTGCATAAGCAACAAAATCAAACTGCATTCTGAAACCATTTCTTGAATAACCTGTATTGGTCATTATATCAGTGAACTGATTTCTTTTAGGCAAAGAATCTGTGGTAATCCATATTTCATGAAAAAGGGGTTCCTGATAATAAGCCGGCATTCCGGCTACATTTGGAGGATCATGTAAGCTTACTCCCATCAAATTCATAAAAGAGTACAATGTATTCCAGTGCCCATAACTGGTATCCCAATCGCTTGCAAGAGGCATACTAACATTGTATTCCCGCATGGATCCAATTACAATATCCAAAGGTGTTTTTATGATACACCCCTGATTAAGTATATCATAAAAATGTTCGCTTTTAAATAAGGCTGTTAAAACAGGTTTAATATCATAGTTATTGGTACGGAAAATATCTGCCAGCGGAGTAATAACATTTGCTTCGGTAGCAGCATCAATATCGTAGTAAACAAACCAGCGGTAAAATTTACGAACAATGAACTTGGCCACTTCATTTTGTGCAAAAATCATACTCATTAAATCGTTTAATTCCAGATCACCTGCGCCACCACCGGTTCTTCCGGTAATAACCGTGTTGTTATAAAAAGATGAAAAAGTTTTATTAACTATACTGTGGCGTGAAGAAGTAAAGACGGTTTGATAAGTAGTGCCATTAATTTGCCAACCGGTTAAAACTTTTGCAATTTCTTTTACATCCTGCTCTGTATACAGGCTGTCTTTTCCTTTGCCCATTGTAAATAACTCCTGTAATTCCCTTCCATAGTTTTCATCAGGTGCTGTGGCTGTGTTTAAGTATCCGTTTAAATAGCGAAGCATGGCAATATCCACCGTCATATCCCTCACCAGCTGTTTAAAATTTCCCAGGCAATTTTGCCGTATAGTTGCATGCTGTTTATAAATCCAGTTGGTATTTCCTACATCGCCCGATTCATTTCCAAAATGATCGGTCCACAAAAAAATCATTTTTTCCCTGATACTTCTGTCCTGGTTAAGCATAACACCTGTCCACCATTTTTTATAAGATGCCCTGCGCTGACTTTGTACTGTACCATCGCTGTTAATATCATTTATCCAGGTTGTTCCTTGTGCAATATTGGTATCGGCATTTACGCCCAGTGTAGTAGAAGTTGCATATTCTTTTACAGGTGGTGACGGGTTAGGTGTAATTGGGTTCAGTAATTCATCCACAGTCTGGTTGATAGTAAGGGCGGCAAAATAATCCACATCCGCTTTTTTAGCCCCAAACATGGTACGCTTTAAAAGATGGATTACTTCATTGGTGCTCCACTGCCCGGTGTAGGGATTAATACCACTTAAGGTACGTGCCGCAGGGGATGCTGACTGAAAGGCTATTGGTTTAGCAGTTGCATTCTTTTTTGCTTTGCCTGCTGTAAGAAAATCTCTTCTGTCCATAGCAATTTTTTTGGTGACTTGTATATAAAATCAGATACGACTAAATTAATTTCGTAAAGTTTAATTAGGGGGAATAATTATTTCTACTGGACTGACTGTGTATTTCGCTGCCTGCCCTGTTTTTCTGCTTTAAAGATACATATTTATTGGATATTTTCTATTATTCCTGCAATGCCCTGCCCACCACCAACACAGGCCGTAACAATACCATATTTTTTGTTTAACCTTTTCATGTCATTGGCAAGTTGTATGGTTAACTTACAACCGGTACAACCCAACGGATGGCCAAGTGCAATGGCTCCGCCATTTATGTTTACTATTTCGGGGTTTAATGCTAATGTTCTGATAACTGCCAGTGCCTGAGAAGCAAAAGCTTCATTAAGTTCAAACAAATCAATTTGAGCAAGCGTCATACCAGCCTGTTTTAAAACTTTAGGCACGGCTTCAACCGGACCCACACCCATAATGCGGGGGTGCACACCGGCACTAGCACAATTAACCAAACGGGCAATGGGTTTTAAGCCCAGTTCATTGATCATTCTTTCGCTCATTACAATTACAAAAGCTGCTCCATCGCTGGTTTGAGATGAGTTACCCGCAGTAACCGATCCGCCCATAGCAAATGCAGGTTTTAGTTTTGCCAATCCTTCGGGTGTGGTATCGGCTCTTACACCTTCGTCTGTATCAATTATAAAATCACGTTTTTGTTTTTTGCCTTTCGCATCTACATAAACTTCATTTACCGTAATTGGTAAAATGCCCGATTTAAAAAAGCCTTCCTTAATGGCATTGCCCGCCTTTAAATGGCTGTTGTAGCTAAATGCATCCTGGTCTTCCCTGCTAACTTTATATTCACTGGCAACCGCTTCGGCTGTAAGGCCCATACCCAGATAATAATCTGGCTCGGCTTCTGCAATTGCAAAAGATGGTACAACTTTCCATCCGGCTGTGGGCACCATCGTCATACTTTCGGTACCACCTGCTATAATACATTCAGCCATGCCACTTCTTATTTTTGCTGTAGCCATGGCAATACTTTCCAGTCCGCTTGCACAATACCTGTTAATGGTTATACCCGGCGCATGAATACCAACTGCTCTTGCAGAGATCATCCTGCCTACCTGTAAGCCTTGCTCAGCCTCGGGTACAGCGTTACCAACAATTACATCGTCCACTCTTTTTACATCCAATTGCGGTACGGTTGCCAGCAAACCTTTAATTACATCAACCGCCAGATCATCCGGCCGGGTGAAACGA
>JANMWP010000570.1:0-3953 GCA_031394065.1 Chitinophagaceae bacterium | reverse complement strand
TGGGTGCAAAAGCGGTTGAACTTTCACCATCTCCAAAATTCCATAAATACCTGTTTGCCCCAGAAGACAGGTTGGTAAACCTGGTTAGAGCATTTACCTGAGGAGGGTTAGGTGTCCAGGAAAATCTAGCAGTAGGAATTGGAAATACAGTTATAGTAAAGTAAGCAGAGGTATCCCGCTTATTACAGGTACTGGTATCAATAGCAATTAAACGAACATTATAAGTACCGGTTGCAGTAAATATAAATGTTGGTTCAAAATCTGTTGAAAATGTAATATTTCCTATCTGCCAGATCCAGTCTGTTCCGCCCTGCGAAATATTTTTGAATTTAGCTGTGTATGGTACGCAGCCACGTGCAGGTGTTGTGAAAATGGCTTTTACATTCGGGCTTATTCTGAGTGTTTTTACAGCCGTATCGGGGGCATTGCAAAAAGTAGTATCATCTACAATTAAAGTAACAATATAGGTGCCTGTTGATGGATAAGTATGAATGATTGGCCCAAAACCCGATCTTATTTTTGGGGAGTTATCACCAAAATCCCAAAGAAAACTTTGACTGGTATAGCTGGGTACCGTAGCTACCGTTTGATTGACAAACTGGTACCGCAAACTGTTACAGGAGTCTAATTTAAAAAATGAAAAATCGGCATTGATTTCATTATTGCCAACTTTCACCAGCACTTGAGCAGTGTCAGCTATATTACAGGTTGCAGAATCAATGGAAATCAGCATCAATCTGTAAGAACCGACATTGTTATAGGTATGTAACACTGTATTATTAGGTGTAAATGTAGTGTCTCTGGCAACTGTGCTGAAAGAGTCGTTATAAATCCATATATATATTTTGCCCTTTGCCAGGGTATCTGTAAATCGAACAGTGAGTGGTACACATCCAATAGTATCAATCACTCCATTAATGGTTGCTTTAACACTTGCGCCAATACCTGCAAAATTCATTTCTATTTTTACGGCAGCCTGGTTGCAACCATCTCCTCCGCCGGGCGAATTATTAGTACCAGACCAAACACCGGGTGTTGTAAAAAATAATCTGCCTCCATCCCCACAACCACAAACAGCCTGGTAAATAATTCCATTGGCATCAAAGCGGCTGGTACCACCATCTACATGATCACCAAACCCTCCATTTTGTCCAAAGTGTGAACCAAAAAGCTGGCTTTTACCATCTTTTTCCAACACAAAAAAGAAAAGATCCTGACCATCCGCCGGAGGAATACCAGGCAACGGATTTACTTCAGGCATTCCGCCAGTACCTGCAGAGGGATATAATTTTATATTATTGATACCTCCACCCCAGCCGGATACATAAACATTCTGGCAGCGGTCAACCAGGAATGCAATAGGTGAAAGATTGGGCACCGCTGCATTGGTACCAAAAGTTGTTGAATAAATATATTTCGAAAGATTGGAATCAAGTTTACTGATAAACTGTTTACTGCCCATGTTACTGAATATAGTGGGCTGGCCCGGTGCCACTTGTATCGGCCACGAACCGGTTGTTGTACCCATGACATAAGGAAATCCGAATTTATCAAACTGGATACCATATACCATGTCATTGCCAGGTGTACCCTGGTAAGTTGTTCGTACAAGAGCCGAACCATCACTTAAAATTTCAGTAACAAATCCATCCACTATGCCGCCCTGATAAGTGGGTTGCAAAACCCCGGTTTTATTGCCGGGTAAATTTGTACTGTTGGTACCACCCGCAACATAAATATGACCGGTAAGTGGGCTTTGTGATAAGACAAAACAGGCATCATCTCCGCTACCGCCGAAATAAGTACTGAATAATACTGACGAAAGATTTGAAGTTAATTTAAGAATTACGCCATCCTGTCTTCCACCGCCAAAAGTTGCCTGTATGGGAGTACCGGGTGTTACCGGAAAATCGTTTGACTGTGTACAGGATGCCAATAAAACATTTCCTGCAGCATCTAATATTACTTCACTTCTGGCATCATCACCATAATTTCGTCGGGTTACGTCGGCACCATCGGGCGGGAAATATTTACCCCGTATGTTTACCCCATCGCTTCCGGTGCCTCCAATTTTCATTGAGCCTAAAAGAAGTGAACCGGCTGCATTTAATTTGGTAATCACAATATCATAATTACCTCCTGTTCCTACTTTTATTCCCGGGTAATTTGCAGAGTTAGACCGCCCGGCCACAAACAGATTACCCTGTGGATCGCATATCATACTATGTGGCTGTTCGTTTTGCGAACCACCCAGGTAAGTGGCAAATAACCTGTTTACACCATTTGCAGAAAATTTAATAATTGCAATATCGTAACCACCATTTCCATCTTCATTTATTCCGCCTCCGTAAGTTGTTTGATAAGCCCCTGCCGAAACCGGAAAGCCACTGCCAAATGCAATGCCTCCGGCATAAAAACTACCATCGGGGGCCGGTGTAGCTGTATATCCCCAGTTTTCTGCAGTACTGCCTGTAAAGGTTGAGAAGATCAATGTAGGGTCTATAACAACAGTGGTTTTAGGATCGTAACCGGATACTTTAAAACGCACAATATTATTTTTTACAACATACTTACAGTTAATTGTTTTTCTTTGACCGTCATCTACCTGGTAACTGTAAGGATATAATTCTTTAACAGCGCCAACCGATGTATTAATCATCAGCTCTTTATTCTTAACTTCTAATTTATCTACACCCGAATACTGCATGGCAATTTTATCAATATCGCCACCGGGATGAACAATGATATCGTATTTCATTTTACCTCCATCGCTGTAAAACCTTACATCAACATTGGGATAAATATTCTGATAACTTACGGCCTGGGCAATTTTACATCCGGCTGCCCATTTTGATTGATCATTTCCAAAAAAATAATTATTGTGATAAGCCTGTATTTTATCGGGCACATTTTGCGCAAAAGAATTACCGCCTAAAAATTTAACTTTATATGCATGTGAATTTACGATGATGGGCTGGCCGGTAGTTGCGGTATTGGCATTGTGGCCATGCATCTGTTCTGATAAAATTTTTAAATCATTCACATTATGTAATACAACTGTAAATCCCTGATTTTCTAAAAAGAAGGAACCACTTGAAAAATCGCCCCGGTATTCAACCCTGGGGTCCCATTGGCCTTTGTTTTGAATGAATTCCACCTGCGCTTTTACCGGAATTGATAATAAGAGTAAGGATGATATTATCAGGCAACTTAGTATCTTAACTAAAATCTTCAAGTGGTTCTTTTTTACAATTTACAGAATAAAAGCGAAAAAATATTCTTTTACTATATCATGAATCTGTCATTTTAAATTACGAAATTTTACTCCATGCTGTTTTACCCTTTTGTTGCTGCAGATAATTTTTAACAGCCAAATTTTCAGCTGCATTCAAATCAGGGTCAGATTCTAAAATAACTTCAGCAGCATTTCGGGCTGCTTCCAGAATAATCCTGTCTTGGACTATGTTTGCCAGCTTAAAGTTTAACAAGCCGCTTTGCTTTGTGCCTTCTATATCTCCAGGCCCCCTTATTTCAAGGTCCTTCTCAGCAATTTTAAATCCATCATTTGTTGCCACCATGATCTTTAACCTTTCACGGGCATCATTTGATACTTTAGGTCCTGTTAATAATATGCAAAAACTTTTTTCAGCACCCCGCCCTACCCTTCCCCTTAGTTGATGCAATTGTGATAAGCCGAATTTTTCGGCGCTCTCGATCACCATTAAACTTGCATTGGGCACATCAACACCCACTTCAATAACGGTAGTGCTTACCATGATCTGTGTATCGCCTTTTACAAACCGTTGCATATTGGTTTCTTTTTGTGCCGCCGGTTGTTTACCATGCACCATGCTTATCCAATATTGGGGTTCGGGGAAAAAAGATTTTACTTCTTCAAATCCCTTCATCAGGTTTTCATAATCCAGCTTACTGCTTTCTTCTATAAGCGGGTA
>JANMWP010000466.1:0-1547 GCA_031394065.1 Chitinophagaceae bacterium | reverse complement strand
CAATGCAGACATTACACAACATTACGCAACATACTTAACCGTGCAAACCGGCGCCGATAGGCATATTACGCTGATGCCTGAGTTTTTACAGTACATCAATCACAGTTGTGCACCCAATGTTTTTTTTAATACCACAACTATGGAGCTGGTTTGTTTGCAACCCTTACAACCAGGTGATGAGTTTACTTTTTTTTACCCCAGTACCGAATGGGAAATGGCGCAACCCTTTGTTTGTAATTGCGGCACTGCAGCCTGTATACAATTAATAAACGGTGCTTCGCATCTTTCTGTTGAAACACTTTCAAAATATAAACTAACCGATTTTATCAGGCAGCAGGTAAGACAAAAATTATCCCTGTAGCCACCCATTATTTGCTATGGCTTCGTTCAACCCATTAATGTCTTCTGTTTCTTTCCAACAAATTAAAGTGTGGGTACTGGCACCGCTTTTAGAAACCAACGATGCCAATATTGATTATTACTACGATTTTAGCCAAAGCATTGCCGAGTACGAAAAAGCTTTTGCCGAACTGGGCATTGAATGGAAATGGCAACCTGTTACCATTAAAGATTATCCCAATGTTATAGAATTGATCGCAAAGGAAAAAGACTTTGGCAGTAAAACTCCTGTGGTTTTTAATTTGTGCGATGGAGATGAGGTTAATGGCACCCCCGGTATTTCGGTTGTAAAGTTATTAGAAGAAAAAGGGTTGATTTATACCGGGTCTGACGAATACTTCTACCGCATCACCACTTCTAAAATACCTATGAAAAAGGCTTTTGATAAAGCCGGGGTTCCTTCTGCAAGGTGGAAAGCCATATATGATAAGGATGATATTGAAAATGTTTTCGAAACACTCGGCACGCCTGTAATTGTTAAGCCTTCCATCTCCGGCGGAAGCATGGGTGTAGGTATTAAAAATGTTGTTCACAATAAAACAGAATTACAGGAGCAGGTAAATAAAATGTTTGCCGGTTATCGTGGATGGGACCTTGCTGCAGATGGGTTGATTGCCGAATCATTTATTACCGGTCCGGAGTTTACGGTGATGATATCCGGCTCTTACAACAATCCTAAAGAAGCAAAAATTTATACCCCGGTTGAAAGGGTTTTTCATGCATCGTTACCCGAACAGGAAAAATTCTTATCGTTCGACAGGCTTTGGGAAATTTATGAAGATGAAACACCTATGCCCGACGAAGCCAATTTTTATGAATACGCTTTGCCCGATGAAAGCCTGATTGATGAAATAAAAAAGATAAGCTGGGATGCATTTGTTGCCTGCAAAGGTTGCGGTTACACCCGTGCAGATATAAGAATGGATAAAGAAACCGGTAAATTATATGTGCTGGAAGTAAATGCCCAATGCGGTTTAAGTGAAGATGAAGATTTTACATCAATAGGCGCCATACTTCGTTTTAGCGGCGTAAGTTTTACCGAACTGGTAGCAGAAATTATCAATGATGCATTCACCCGCCTGTCGGCAAGCCAGTTAAAAAGGCGTATTGCATAAGCATACCACCTCATGGAAGAGCCACAAAATAAA
>JANMWP010000455.1:0-11841 GCA_031394065.1 Chitinophagaceae bacterium | reverse complement strand
CCAAAGCAACACCCGATGTTGAATGTTATGGGGTTTATATTTTAAATCTTCAGACAAATAAAACAGAAAAAATACTTTCAAAAATTACACTGCTGGCTACCGGTGGTAACGGACAGGTTTATCGTTCTACCACCAATCCGGCAATTGCAACCGGAGATGGAGTAGCCATGGTTTACAGAGCTAAAGGAAGAATTGAAAACATGGAATTCATACAGTTTCATCCAACTGCATTGTATGAGACAGGAATACGCGGACACAATTTTTTAATTACAGAAGCGGTTCGTGGCGATGGTGGTATTTTACGAAATCATGCCGGCGAAGCTTTTATGGAACGGTATGATAAAAGAAAAGACCTGGCACCACGTGATATTGTAGCAAGGGCAATTGATAATGAAATGAAAATAGCCGGTACCGAAAATGTGTTTCTGGATTGCAGGCATTTCAGCAAAGAAAAATTTATTGAACACTTTCCAAATATTTATGAAAAATGTTTAAGTATAGGTATCGACATCACAAAAAATATGATACCTGTTACACCGGCAGCACACTACAGTTGTGGCGGTATTAAAACAGACGAACACGGAAGAACATCCATAAAAAATTTATATGCAGCCGGAGAATGCGCCAGCACCGGTTTGCATGGAGCAAACCGGCTTGCCAGCAATTCGCTTTTAGAAGCAATGGTGTTTGCACACCGGGCTTATAAAGATTCTATCGAAAATATCAATCTTCGCAAAGCCTCCCCCTTCGGGGGAGGTTTGGTGGGGGCTTGGAAAACAGACGGCACCACCGCACCAAAAGAAATGATTCTTATTACGCAAAGTGTAAAAGAATTAAAATTGCTGATGAGTGATTATGTGGGCATTGTAAGAAACAATGAAAGGTTGCATCGTGCTATGAAAAGGCTTGATTTGTTATATGCCGAAACAGAGGCTTTGTATCAAAAAACAATTGTTTCGCCACAGCTTTGTGAGTTGCGCAATATGATCACTGTTGCTTATCTTATTGTAAAATCTGCCGAGTTCAGACAAGAGAGCAGGGGATTGCATTTTAATACAGATTTTCCGGATAAACTGAAAATGCTGCAAAATATTGTTTTATAACTTTAAGTATTCACCATGATATTTTTTATCAAAATTATTGCTTTGCATCACAGGTCCCGGTTTTTTCGGGACCCTTGTACCACATACCTTTGCCTGCCTGTTCATTTGCAGGTACATCAATAAATAGCTCAACATTTAAATAATATGTATTTTATCATTTACGGTTTTCTTTATCTGCTTTCCTTGTTGCCTTTTCCTGTAATTTATTTATTAAGCGATTTTATTTATTTTTTGCTCTATTATGTTTTTGGTTACAGAAAAGAAACTGTTACTAAAAACCTGCGGATAGCTTTTCCTGAAAAATCAGATGCGGAAATTAAAAAAATAACGAAAAGAGTCTTTCATAATCTTACCGACACTTTTATTGAAATAATTAAATTTATTTCGATGAGTGATAAAACTTTTGAAAAAAGATGTCATGGTGATTTTACGGTTATTGAAGACCTGATAAATAAGGGTAAGAACGTACAGCTTCATGCCGGTCATCAGTTTAATTGGGAGTATGGCAGTTTATTTATGTCGAAAGCAATAAAAACAATACCAGCTTACGCCATATATATGCCCATTAAAAACAAAGCAATTGACAGGCTTTTTTTGAAAATACGGGAAAGGTACGGCACCATTTTTATTAAGGCTACCGAGTTTAGAGAAAAACGGGAGGAAATATTTAAAGAAAGATTTGCTTTCTTTTTAGCAGCAGATCAAAACCCCGGCAGCCCGGGGTCTGCATATTGGCAAAACTATTTTAGTAAACCAGCTCCATTTATAACCGGCCCCGAAGTGGGCGGTATTAAAAATGAAGCGGCGATTGTTTTTGTTCGCTCTAAAATAATTAAAAGAGGTCATTATGTTGTAGAATGTACGGTTTATTGCGAAAATGCAGCTACAACTTCTCATGGCGAAATTACCAGGGCATTCCGTGATTTTTTAGAAAAAATAATAACAGAAGAGCCGCATAATTATTTGTGGACACACCGCCGCTGGAAATGGGATTATAATGAATCCTACACGGAAAACTGGATTGATACAAAGTCGCCACAATAATAAAGTGGCATTATTAAATTAATTTAAAACACTGGCTTCTTTCTGTGTCTTAATATTTTTTTGGTCTTTAATTTCCCCCCATCCGCCTAAAACATTTCTAAGGTTATGCGTTCCTTCCCGTTTTAAAAGTGATGCTGCAATTACACTTCTGTATCCCCCGGCACAATGCACATATAAATTCTGATTATCTTCAAAATGCGAAAGATTTAAAACATCATTCATTTCATTTAAAGGAAGATTTTGAGCACCGGCAACATGGCCATCAGCAAATTCAGTTTCTCTTCTCACATCTACCACCACTAAATTCGGGTCGTGCGGAATATCCATTGCCAGTTCATCTGCTTCAATATCAATTATCAAATCAACTGTTTCTCCGGCATTTATCCAGCTTTCAAATCCACCGGTTAAGTATCCCTGTATTTTATCAAATCCAAATCTTGATAAACGGATAACGCTCTCCTCTTCTTTGCCCGGTTCAGTTATCAAAACCATTGATTTATCAAACGACAATAAGCTTCCTGCCCATTCTGCAAAGCGTCCCTCCAGGCCAATAAAAATACTGCCAGGTATAAAACCCAGTGTAAAAACAGATGCATGGCGTGTATCTAATATCAATACATCATCTTCTTTTAATTTCTTAAACTCAGAAATGGATAAAGGAGTTAATCCCCTTTGCTTAATATTATCCAGGCTGTCGTATCCCTGCATATTTATTTGAGCATTGATGGCAAAATATTTTGGCGGAATAGCCAGGCCATCTGTTACTGCAGCAACAAATTCTTCTTTGCTTTGTGGCTGTAATGCATAGTTATTTTTTTTCTGTTCCCCAATTGTACTGAAGGTTTCGGGTCCCATACTTTTACCGCAGCTACTGCCTGCGCCATGTGCTGGATATACAATGACATCATCAGCAAGTGGCATAATTTTATTTTGAATGGTTTCGTACATAATGGTTGCCAGGTCAGCACTGGTCATATTTCCACTGCTCAGGTCGGGGCGGCCAACATCGCCTACAAATAAAGTATCACCGGTAAATATTGCATGCGGCTTATCATTTTCATCACGTAATAAAAAACAGCTGCTCTCCAAAGTGTGGCCGGGTGTATGCAAAACCTGAATAGTTATTTTACCCAGTTTAAAAATTTGATTGTCTTTGGCATTATATACTTCGTAATTGGTTTCAGCTCCCGGGCCATAAATGATTTGAGCACCGGTTTGCCTGCTTAAATCAATGTGCCCGCTTACAAAATCAGCATGAAAATGCGTTTCAAAAATATATTTGATACCTGCATTATTTTCTTTAGCCAGTTTAATGTATTCACCTGTATCTCTTAGCGGGTCTATAATCGCAACCTCTCCTTCACTTTCTATATAATAAGCAGCTTCACTCAGGCAGCCGGTATATAATTGTTTGATGAACATTGTTATTGGTTTTCTTTAATGATGAATGGCAACGTTAAAAATAAAAAAGCGTTCAGGCAATTTGCCCAAACGCTTAAATTAATTTTTGCAGAAATTTTAACCTACCAAATCTTTTACAAACTGGCTGATTTCGTCAATGCGTTTGTAATTAACTGTGTAGAAAATAAATTTTCCATCACGCTCTGTATTTACAATTCCTGCTTTTCGTAAAATAGCAAGATGTTGCGAAGCTACAGATTGTTCTAAACGCAAACGGACATAAATTTCTGTAACAGTAATCTTTTTCTCATCTTCAATTAATTTCAATAATTGCTGGCGTAGCTTGTGATTTAAAGCCCGTAAGACCAATGCTGCTTTCTTAAGCGCATTATAATCTACATTAATTGGAGAGTTTTTTCCAGAACCGGCAGTGTCCTGCCCTTGTGTTTGAGATGCAACCATCATAGAATTTTAATTTTAATATGCTTGAACAATGTTTGAACACTACAAATATACTATTAATTGATTATGCAACTATATATATTCATTTATTTATAACGTTTTTTTTGAGGTTATTAACTCAGAATTTGATAACTGTTTGAAAATCTTTTAGATAGAACGGTTCGCTGTAAGCCAATTCTGTAAATTTTTTTTCAGAAAACAGGGTATTTGTTGATTTACACATCGCTTCTGGTAAAATTGATACTGTTTTAAAGATGGCATTTTCATGTTTGCACATGAGCTTCCATTTATCTGAGCCGCTGCCAAAGAAAATAATTTTGCTTTGCATCAATTCTTTTTCAAATGAAAATTCATCCAGGATCATGGCACAGGGTTGCAGGTATAATTTACAATCAGGTTGATATATTGCTGTAAAAACTTCCAGTCGCCGGGCATCTATCATCGGGCAATACAAAAGGTTTTCTTTACCAGGTGGAAAAAGTTGTAATGCCGAAACTGTTAATACTTCCAGGGTACCAATGGTAATCAATGGTTTTTTTAAAGCATAGCATAAACCCTTTGCACTGGCCATACCAACCCTTAACCCAGTATAAGAACCCGGACCTGCGGTAACAGCAACCGCATCAACATCTTTTAAATTGATAGCCGTAAGGGTGGTTAATTGCTGAATGGCTGTTTGCAAAAAAGAGGCGTGCTCTTTTTGAGATTCACTGCTGAGTGCATGTAAAAGCAGCCCATCTTTAGCAAAACTAACATGTGCATTTTCAGAAGCAGTATCTATATTTAAAATAAGGCCCATCAGTTGTTTTCTAATATTTCATTAATAAGAACCTGCGAAGGTTTGTAACGCTCATCAGTTTCATTTAGTTTTTGAAGTAATGCCAGAATATTTTCGGTGCCAATCAGCGTTGCCCATTCAAAAGGCCCAAACGGATAGTTGGTACCCAGTTTCATGGCAGTATCAATTTCAGCTTTACTACTAATCTTTTCCTCAATTGCAAAATAAGCTTCATTAATAATCATGGCAATAATTCTTGCCGAAATAAAACCGGGCTGATCCTTTACAAAATTAATTTTGATGTTAAGTGTTGAAAAAAGCGATTGAACTTCTTCATTTATTGCTCCGGTAATTTCCCAAACCGGCCGGATTAAAAATCCTGCCCATCCATTAATACGGTAAACATTTGAAGGTGCATTTAAGCTGGTCAGTGTTTGCACAACCGAATTAACAAAAACAGGTCTTTTTAAAGACTCAAAAACAGGTTGAATTTTGTTGTCCTTTAAATTGAAAAAAGCATCTGCTTTTTCATGTTGAATAAAATCTGCAGCATCATCAACCCGTTGCCAATCAATACTAACTCCTGAAACTGTTAACTCATTCCATTGATTATCCGATGCGGCAATAACAATCATCATAATTTTTTTACAAAAATAGGTGGTTGAGAAAAGATATATTTGCAAATTGGTAAATAAACAAAAATAAACATGAAAAAAATAATCAACACCTCAAATGCCCCTGCTCCAATTGGTCCCTACAACCAGGCTGTAATGACCGGTGATATGCTTTTTATATCAGGACAGGTTGCCTTAATACCGGGTACCGGTGATTTGGCAAATGCAGATATCACAGCAGAAACAAACCAGGTAATGAATAACTTGAAAGCTATTTTAACTGAAGCTGGTATGGATTTCAGAAATGTAGTTAAAACAACCATTTTTTTAAGTGATATGAATTTGTTTACAGCTGTAAATGAAATTTATGGCAGTTATTTTACAACCGATTATCCGGCAAGGGAAACAGTTGCCGTGAAAGGTCTGCCCAAAAATGTTAATGTAGAAATAAGTATGATCGCTTTAAAATGAGTATAGAAAAACAGGTTCTTATTACAGCTAAAGTTCATGATTTTTTGATTGAAATTTTGCAGCAACGGGGGTTTACAGTAATGTATCTTCCTGAAATAACTTACGATGAGTTAACTGAACTTATTGGTGAGGTAGAAGGAATGATAGTAACCACCAGATTAAAAATTGATAAAACCCTTTTGGAAAAAGCAGATAAACTGAAATGGATTGGCAGGTTGGGTAGCGGAATGGAATTGATTGACGTGCCTTATGCTGAAAGTAAAGGAATAAAATGTGTAAGCAGTCCCGAGGGAAACCGTAATGCAGTAGCAGAGCATGCTTTGGGGATGCTTTTGAATTTACAAAAAAAGATCAGCAGCAGTTTTAATGAAATAAAAAACGGCAAATGGATTCGCGAAGAAAACCGGGGTATAGAGTTAACAGGCAAAACTGTTGGTATTATTGGTTATGGAAATACGGGTAGCAGCTTTGCCAGGCTGCTTTCGGGTTTTAATGTAACGGTATTGGCTTACGATAAAAATAAATACGGCTTTGGCCATGATAATGTTAAAGAGGCCAACCTGGATCATATTTGTCGTTATGCAGATGTGATTAGCTTTCATGTGCCGCTTACAGATGATACGTTGCATATGGCAAACGATTTTTTTTTTAAATCACTTCAGCAAAAGCCTTTTATTATCAATACCTCACGGGGTTCTGTTGTGCACAATTCAGCACTAATTAAAGCACTAAAGGAAAATAAAATTGCAGGCGTTGCACTGGATGTTTTGGAAAATGAACAATTAAACAGTTTTTCTGCCCAGGAGATGGAAGAAATGAATTATCTTACCAAACAACCCAATGTAATATTAACACCACATATAGCGGGCTATTCAGTTGAAGCATTTTATAAAATGAGTGCTGTTATCCTGGAAAAGCTGGAAATATAATTTTTTTGCTATTTTTGTAATACATGCAACGCCTTAGGCTATCTGAGGCGTTGTATTTTTTTTGTTTGATTAAACTGAATTTTATGAATGCTACCAATTATGTAACAGCCGAAACGTTTGAAAGATTAAAAGTTGAGTTACAGCACATGAAAGGTGTGGAAAGGCCTGCAGCAAGTCACGCTATTGCCGAAGCAAGGGAAAAGGGTGATTTGAAAGAGAATGCAGAATATGATGCAGCCAAAGAAGCACAGGGTATGTTGGAAGCTAAAATAAAGCAGCTTGAAGGCGTTATTGCCAATGCCCGTATTTTAGATGAAAATAATATTGATACCAGCAAGGTATCTATATTAACGAAGGTTACTTTAACTAATATGAATACAAAAAAGGAAGTTACTTATAAAATTGTTTCAGAAAATGAAGCTGATCTTAAGCTGGGGAAAATTTCTGTTACTTCTCCAATAGGAAAAAGCCTGTTGGGAAAAGTGATTGGCGATTTGGTTGATGTGATTGTACCTGCAGGGGTACTTAAATTTAAAGTTGAAAAAATTGAACTTTAATTATCCGTAAAATAATTTTTATCCCATCAGCCGGCTGGCTAATGGGATTTTTTGTACCTTATATTTACCAAAACAATTGTTATGTCCATATTTTCAAAAATCATCAGTGGCGATATTCCTGCCTGTATAATTGCAGAAAGCGAAAAATTTATTGCGTTTCTGGATATTGAACCTCTGGTTACCGGTCATGTATTGGTGGTGCCTAAAATTGAAGTAAATAAAATTTTTGATGTGCCGGATGATTACCTGGCCGAAATGCTGGTATTTGCAAAACCTGTTGCCCATGCCATTGAAAAAATATTTGATTGTAAAAGGTGCGGCATCAGTGTAATAGGGCTTGAAGTGCCGCATGCCCACATGCACCTGGTACCCATCAACTCGGCCAATGATTTAAATTTTACAAGAATCAAACTTGCCCCTACGCATGATGAATTAAAAACTGTACAGGAAAAATTGATAAGTGTATTAAGGCTTATTAATTAACAGCCGGAACCCAACACCATGAATAGTTTCCAGTACTATGTTTGGGTCAGATTTAAAATGCTTACGCAGTTTTGTAATAAAAACATCCATGCTTCTGCCCAAAAAATAATCATCCTTGCCCCAAACATTCAGCAATACTTCATCACGTTTTAAAACCTTGTTTTCGTGTTGTGCAAAAAAGCGAAGCAGATCCGATTCTTTCTGTGTAAGGGTAATTGCATCCTTACCACTGTATATTTTTAATTCGTTTACTACAAACTTTAATTTACCCAGCTGGTAAACCTCTTTGGTATCGGCCTGTAATTTTTTTGTGCGGCGCAAAAAAACCTCTATTCTTAAAATCAGTTCTTCAATGCTGAAAGGCTTGGTTATGTAATCATCAGCACCCGATTGAAATCCTTTTACTTTATCTTCCTGCAAACTTTTAGCAGTTAAAAATATAATGGGTACCACATCACTTTGCTGCCTTATTTTTTTTGCCAGCGAAAAACCATCTCTAACCGGCATATTAATATCAAGCAGGCAAATGTCAAATTCCTTTTTTTGAAACTGCTGCCAGGCTACCTCTCCATCAGGGCAATGGGTTACTTCAAAACCAACATCCTGTAATGAATCCTTTATAACAAACCCAAGCGAAAGGTCATCTTCGGCCAGTAATATTTTTCCTTTTAACATGGTGTATGTTTTATTTAAGGGATAATTTTATTGTAAATGTACTTCCGCTTCCCAACTCACTCAGCACTTCAATTTTGCCATGGTGTGTATCAATAACTTTTTTAACAAAATTTAAGCCCAGCCCAAAACCTTTACTGATATGCAGTTCGCCATCTGTAATGCGGTAAAATCTTTCAAATATTTTCTTTTGATGTTCTGCTGCAATACCTATGCCATTATCTTTTACAGCAATAAACAAAGTAGTTGCAGCAACCCTGGTACTTATTTCAATAACCGGTGTTGTTGAATACTTAATCGCATTTTCAATCAGGTTTATCAAACATAACCTTAAGTAAGATTTGTCGGCATTTATTATCAGGTTCTCTATGGCAAAATTTGTTTTAACAAGGGCATACCGCTGTTCTATTAATGGTTGCAGGTCGTTAATGGATTCGGCTATCAATAAATTAATATCAAATTTTTCTTTTTCAAGCGGTAAACTGCTTCGGTCGGTATAGGCAATTTCCAGTAACCGTTGTACCTGCGATTGTAAATGGGCCGTTTGTTCGTGTATAATACCTGCATAGTTTTTAAGCTTATCAGGCTTATCAATAATATTCTGTTGCTGTAAAACATCGGCAGCAATTTTTATTACAGCAAGGGGTGTTTTAAATTCATGCGTAAAATTATTTACAAAATCTCTTTGTGTTTCGTTAAAAAATTTTTGCCGGTACAGGTAAAAAATACTGAAACCAAAACCTATTAAAACCAGCAACAGCAGGCCGCTAGAGGAAATCCAGAATATCATTTGGTTAATGATATACTGTCCCCGGTGGGGGAAATATAGAGCGATATATGGATAATCCCGTTCATAAACCGGTAGTTCTATTTCATTTTTTGAAGGAAAATAAGAATCGGGCAAATCAATATACTGTTCGGATGTATATTTTTTTTTGGTGGGATCATAAACGGCGGCCCGGCAGTCGGTATAAACATCAAAATCGGTAAGCTCGGCCTTTAAATTTACCCACAGCTGATCAAGGTTAGGGCTACAATCAATTCTCAATAAATACACATCGGGACTAACATTCTCAATAACTTTCTGCACATTATCTTTTACATCACCTACCAGTTGCATATCATCATACAAACTCTTGATGCTTTTTGAAACATTGATATTAAATTGTTTCTCTTCGTACAAATACACTTTTTGTAACCATACCAGCTGTATGGCCACAATGATAGTAATCAGCACGGTGCTGGTTAAAATTACCAACCTTAATGTTTTTGAACGAATGACCATTTGCTATTAAATCTTGTAAAAGTGTATGAAATTAAATCGTGCATGCTTAAGTTTTGTTAATGCTCCGTTAAGTAAATTTCAATCATTTTTTTGTTTTTATCTTATCGGGGTTCTTTGCCAGAAAATCTTTCCAGCCACTTACTTTTTCGCCGCTGCCGGGCAAAGCTGTTTTTTGCTGAAAATAATGGCATACGGCAACAGCCAGTGCATCTGTAGCATCGTAATATTTTGGATCTTCGGTAAAAGCCAGAATTTGCTGTAGCATTTTCATTACCTGTTCTTTGGCAGCATTACCATTGCCGGTTATGGATTGCTTTACTTTTTTTGGTGAATATTCGGTTACATCCAATCCATGACGCATGGCCGCAGCAATAGCCACGCCCTGTGCCCTGCCCAGCTTAAGCATACTTTGTACATTCTTACCAAAAAAAGGTGCTTCAATGGCAAAGGTATCGGGTTGATATTTGGTGATAAGGCTGCTTACTGTATTAAAGATCAATTGTAGTTTTTTATAACTGTCCTTTACTTTGCCGGGTTGTAAAACACCCATTTCCAGTAAAGCGATTTTATTTCCCGATACCTTTATCAATCCATACCCCATGATGATGGTACCCGGATCGATCCCTAAAATAATGCTTGTTTTTTTTTGCAAATCCTTTAAATTTTTTCGGCCTTACTACTTCGCTTTTCAAGCTACGTAGTATTTAATAATAATTAAACTAACATTGTGTATTGAACAAAAGTATCAAAATATTAATCAAGTGGATTATTGGCCCCCTGTTGGCAGTATGGCTGTTCTATTCGCTGTACCAGCAGGTAAAGGCACAGCCTGATATAGATGCTTCCATTGCGCTGATAAAAACATTGCCTTTTGGTGCCCATGCTTTTAAATTCTGGCTGGTTATTTTATTTGTATTTGTAAACTGGGGCCTCGAAGCCAGGAAATGGCAATTGCTGTTGAAAGTGCTGCAGCCTGTTTCTTTTATCACTGCATTTAAATCTGTTTTATGCGGGGTAACTTTTTCTTTAAACACACCCAACCGCATGGGCGAATTTGCCGGCCGTATTCTTTTTGTAGCCGATGGTAAGCGCATTAAAGCCATTACACTTTCTATTGCCGGTGGCATGGCTCAGTTAATTATTACAATGCTGATGGGCTGTTTTGGATTAATTTATTTACTGGTTAATGCTGATACTCCGGTTGCTTTAATGGGCATCACTTCGTTTTGGTTACAACTGTTTTTATGGGGCAGCATTTTGGCTACCCTTGTTTTTACTTTATTCTTTTTCAGGCTGGGCTGGCTGATACGGTTGATTGAAAAACTACCTTACTCAGGTAGAATTTTGAAATACCTTAACGTTTTAGAAACATTTGATGCAAAAATTTTGTTAAGGTTGCTGTCTATATCCTTCTTCAGGTACATCGTTTTCGTTTTACAATACATCTTTATGCTGCAGTTGTTACAGGTTGAGCAAAATGTATGGACAGGATTGTGGATTATTACCGTTATGTTCTGGATATTGACAATTATTCCTTCGTTTGCCATTGCAGAGTTGGGCATACGGGGTACTGTTGCCAAAGCCTTATTTTCTTACAGTACCAACACGCTGGGAATATTGACGGCAACATTTGGCATTTGGTTTGTTAACCTTTTTATCCCTGCTTTAATCGGGAGTTTATTAATTTTAGGAATTAAAATAAAGAAAGAAAAATGATCAGATACTTTAAAATGGGTTTATTGATTACCGGGTTTTGCAGTTTAAGTTTTACAACTGCCTATTACGACACCTGCAATATCAGAAATAATGCTTTTAAAGCTGATGAAGAAATAAGAATGAAAGTATTTTACAGCACATTGGGTATGTATGTGGGTGCAGGCGAAGCTGTTTTTACTTCATCGCTTGAGCGGTATAATGGTAAGGCTGTTTATCATTTAATTGGTACGGGTAACACCTATTCATTTTTTGATGGTTTCTTTAAAGTTAGAGACAGGTACGAAAGTTTTGTAGATACTACAAACCTGCTGCCCTATAAATTTGTA
>JANMWP010000441.1:0-3509 GCA_031394065.1 Chitinophagaceae bacterium | reverse complement strand
CGCAAAACAAAATAATAACACAATAAAAAGAAAATTTTAAGGTTACCTTAAGCAACATAATGATATAAATGTTAGTCTAAATTGTAAATTTACAGTATGCAAAGGCTATATCGCCGAAAATATTATCTGAAACGTTTGATGTTGCTGGTGGTAATTTTTATCGCAGATAAAAAAATTACACAGGCACAAACCGGTATGCTGGATACGCTGAGAACCTATGCGGTAGTTTATAATGGTGATACCATAGAAGCAAAGACCTTATATAATTTTGCAGTATATGCCCGTATTACCAATGCCAATATGGAAACCCGTGCAAAAATGACACGGTTACGAAATGCCATCATTGTAACCTTTCCGTATGCCATGCGTTCGGGTTTAATCCTGAATGATATAAATGCAAAACTGGAAGGTGTTACAGATAATTCAGCAAGAAAAGACTATATCAAAACAAGAGAAAAAGAGCTGAAAAAAGAGTTTACCGATCCGCTGAGTAATTTATCCATTTACCAGGGCAAGGTTTTAATGAAACTCATAAACCGGCAAACGGGTAATAACTGTTACGATATCATAAAGGAATACAAAGGAGGCTTTACTGCCAGGTTTTATCAAACTGTTGCATTCTTCTTCAGCACTAATCTAAAACAGGATTATGAGCCCGGTGGCGATGATCATGAAATAGAAATGATATTGAAAGAGGTATGCCGCACTTACGGATATAATTATGCTGTATTCCGGCAGCAGATGTAAACCCTTTTCCACCAATTTTATATAACAACTTAAAAGACTTTAACAAAAGCCTGTAAACTTTTGTAGTACTATTCTGTTATAAATCTTCAGTTTGTCTTTATTTCTGTTAACAAGTAGGTAAATCCTGTGCAAAGTCATATCTATTCTACAGGCTTATTGGCCAAAATGAGTTAATTTGCGCCAAGAAACTTATCAGATACGCATGAAGTTAGATATATTGGCATTTGGTGTTCACCCGGATGATGTGGAATTAAGTTGTGCTGGTGTTTTATTGGTTGAAAAAAATAATGGAAAAAAGACCGGAATTATAGATTTAACGCAGGGCGAACTGGGAACAAGAGGTACCGCAGCAACAAGGAAGGCAGAAGCTGATGAAGCTGCAAAAATTTTGAGAGTTGATATCAGGGAGAACCTGGAAATGGCTGATGGATTTTTTAAAAATGACGAAGTACATCTAAAAAAAATTATTGCCTGTTTAAGAACCTATCAACCCGAAATTATTTTTTGCAATGCACCCGAAGACAGGCACCCCGATCATGGGCGTTCATCAAAAATGGTTTCAGATGCTGCTTTTCTTTCGGGATTGATGAAGATTGAGACTGAATCTGGTAGTACTTTGCAACAGGCATGGCGGCCTAAATATGTTTTTAAATATATACAGGACAGAATGCTGCAACCCGATTTTGTGATTGACATTACAGCTGTATTTGATGAAAAAATTGAGGCAATAAAAGCATACAAAACACAGTTTGATAACAAGGATACAGATGAGCCGCAAACCTATATCTCAACACCCGATTTTTTAGACAGTGTTGTATACAGGCATAAATGGTTTGGAAAAATGATAGGCGTAAAATATGCAGAAGGTTTTATATCAGAAAAAATGATCGGCCTCAAAAATTTTGATTCAATTATTAAAAAAAATACTTAAAATTCAATTATTCAATATGGTAACTCCTAAATTTTCAAACGTACAAGGCTCCAATTTTCACCAGGAGCTTAAAAGAAGGGTCAGCAATTATTTTTCAGAATCAAAAACCCCGGCTCATGGTGATTTCAGCCTGTACTTTAAAGCCGTTTTATTGTGGACATTGTATGTTGCCCTGTATGTGCATGTGGTATTTTTTACCCCGCAAAACTGGATTGCGATACTGGAATGTGTTGTAATGGGCGGCTTAACAGCTGCCATAGGTTTTAATGTAATGCATGATGGTGGCCACGGCAGTTTCAGTAAAAGTAAAATCTGGAATAAAATTGCAGCGTTTTCGGTAAATGCACTGGGTGCAAGCGGCATTATGTGGAACAACAAACACAATATCATACATCATACCTACACCAATATTGATGGTATAGATGATGATATTGAAATTAAGCCATTACTGAGAATGTGTTCTACACAAAAAAAGTATTTCATTCACCGTTTTCAGCATATTTATGTTTGGTTTTTATATACCTTGCTATTAATAGTTTGGGTTTTTTTAACCGATTATACAAAATATTTCAATAAAAAAGTAGGTGATGTTCCCATTAAAAAAATGAGCACATTTGAGCATTTTGCTTTTTGGATAGCCAAAGTGGGATATTATGGTATGATGATTGTATTGCCGATTATGTTGGTTGGATTTTTACCCTGGATGATTGGATTCCTCATCATTGCCATGTTTGCCGGTTTTGTTTTAAGCATTGTTTTTCAACTGGCACATACCGTAGAAGAAACTGCTTTTCCAGTGCCGGATGCAGATATCAATACCATTGAAAACGAGTGGGCCATTCACCAGGTTGAAACCACAGCTAATTTTGCCACCAGAAATAAATTGATCTCCTGGTTGGTAGGTGGATTAAATTTTCAGATAGAGCATCACCTGTTTCCAAAAATTTCTCATATACACTACCCTGCCATCAGCAAAATAATTAAAAAAACCTGCGAAGAGTATGGTGTAAAATATATTGAATTCAGAAGAATGCGTCATGCTATTGTTTCCCATACAGTTCATTTAAGAAACATGGGCAGGGCTTAAACCGGATTCGTTTTTATTATCAGCCTTTTTATTATTTACATTTACAGTTGATAATAAAAGGCTTTTTTTATTCCTCATTTTTAAACTCGATTATAATGGCTGCAAAAACATGGCTTGATAAACATAAAGAAACATTAACACCCGGGCAACGCATTGCCGACTCAGTTGCAACTGGTATGGGATCCTGGAAGTTTATTATATGGCAAACAATTTTCGTTATCATTTGGATGGCCTTAAATGTTGTTGGTTTTATGCGGCACTGGGATGTTTATCCATTCATCTTACTCAATCTCATTTTTTCAACACAGGCGGCTTATGCTGCACCAATTATCATGATGGCACAAAACAGGCAGAGCCAAAGAGACAGGGTGCAGGCACAGGAAGATTTTGATACCAATGTTGAAGCAAAAAAAGAAATAGAAGCCTTACAGATTCAATTAAATAAAATTGAAACTGAAAAATTAGATGAGATTATGAAGATGTTGCAGGAAATGAAAAAAGCATAATCATTCCGGATGGTTAATTAAGACGAAGATCCTTTGTTTGAATTACCACTTTAATTTATGAGTTGTCTCCGCCGGTTGGCCGATGTCGAAGGGGGGGTACATACAAAATCATACTGGCTTCGACAAGCTCAGCCTGACAGCTTTTCAAACAGAAACACTACCCACCGAGAATACCTCCGGAAATAATTGCTCATCTTACCGTAAATTTGCCTTTCAAAACAAAAATAATGAGCGAAGA
>JANMWP010000426.1:0-1500 GCA_031394065.1 Chitinophagaceae bacterium | reverse complement strand
TTCCGGCAATTATTCTTTGATGGGCAGCCTGCTCCAATGCAGCAATATCATTTACCTGTTTACAGGATTCAGCAGGTGATTGTGCCCCCACCTGTAAACCACTCAATATCAAAAAAATAAGAAGAATACGCATATATAAGTATTTATTTGTTTTTGAAAATGCCATCCTGTATATAGTTAAAGTTCCTAAAGTTTTGTGAAAGGGCAATAATATACATTTGGGATCGTTTTTAAATTGTGCCCGTAATTAATTCTGTAACCCCCATTGAAAACATAGTAGAAGTATGATTAAAAAAATTTATTGGCATTTAAAGGTATCCAAATCAGTTTGGATACTTTTTTTTAGCTTACTATTCAGCAACCTCACTATAGCAAATTCCGTTACAGATACTTCTAAAAAACAGCTGTTGGCCGCTGCCATTACAAAAGATAATGCAGCTATGATAACGCTGGAATCCAATGTTGTTTTTCCTGATATATTGACAGGCAATGAGCAGGAAGCGCTGCCTTATATAGAAAAGTTTTCGGAAAACAGGAGGGCTTATCTTATACGTACATACAACCGCAGCAAAAAATATTTTCCTAAGGCAGCTGCCATTTTAAAAAAACACAATTTACCGCAGGAGTTAAAAGTTTTGCTGGCACTGGAAAGTGCTTTTAATGCCAATGCGGTTTCAAGTGCAGGCGCAGTTGGTTACTGGCAAATTATGGATGAGGTTGCGAAAGAATATGGTTTAAAATATGCACCACAGATTAAAGCGGATAAAATAAAAAAAGTTGCTAAAACCACGCCTATTGCGAAAACAGCCGTAAAAAAATCTGCTGTTGTTAAAGACGACAGAAAGAATTTTAATAAATCAACTTATGCTGCTGCCCGCTATTTAAAAGACCGCAGCAGAAACCTGGGCAATAACCTGCTGCTGATGGTGGCCAGTTATAATTGTGGTATTGGTAATGTATGGGAAGCCATGAAAAAGACCGGTAAGACCAATCCTGATTTTTGGGATATTAAGGATTATCTGCCTTCCGAAACACAGTCATACGTAATGAATTTTATTACCCTGAATGTGATCTTTCATAACTACGATAAGTTTACAAATAACATATTACTGTTTACACCAACCAAGGTTAAAATTGAAAATATAGAAGGAAAGATGACAGCCGAATTAACTTCATCAGGAACTCAGAATTAATTTTAGATAAGTTCGTTTTTCTGAAATAAGTTAAAAAGAGGCCGGGCCTCTTTTTTAACTCCCAATCGGCTTACCTTTGCCCATGCCCAAATTCAATTGGAACGATAGCAAAAATTTATTAAGCAAATTTACTTTCAGGCGGTTTATTAATGGCAGTAAAGTGCTGAGCAGTTTCTATATTAGCCGGTTATTAAACAGGCCGGTGCAATGGGGCTATCCCGTTTCCATTTCTTTTGAACCTACAACCAGTTGTAATCTCCGCTGCCCGGAGTGTCCCAGCGGTCTCAGGCAGTTCAGCCGGCCAACG
>JANMWP010000420.1:0-3368 GCA_031394065.1 Chitinophagaceae bacterium | reverse complement strand
ATTCAAAAAGAAGTGGAAGAAGCTACTTCTCTGGAACTTCCGATGTTGGAAAAAAATCTTGTATTTCTTTCAACAATTGCTTCTTTGGCAACATTGATTGGACTGTTGGGAACTGTGGTTGGTATGATTCGTGCCTTTGGTACCCTGGGTGCCGATAGCGGAGGGTCAGCTTCTGCCCAGGCGCTTTCTGTAGGTATTTCCGAAGCACTTTATAATACAGCTTTGGGTATTGGTACATCAGCATTTGCTATTATGTTTTATAACATATTTACAACCAAGATTGATGGTATAACCTATGGTATTGATGAATCTGGCTTTACTTTAACACAAACCTTTGCATCTCTATACAAATAATTGTATGGATACAGCTAAGTTTTGCATCTTAACACAGTACTACATCGCTTTAGCAAAGTAGTAATGGAAAAATTAAAAACAGATAAACATGCCAAAAGTTAAAATACCACGTAAAAGCACAAATGTTGATATGACGGCTATGTGTGATGTGGCTTTTCTTTTGTTGACATTTTTTATATTGGCAACTAAACAAAAACCACCTGAAGTACTTACTGTAAAAACTCCTTCATCTGTGTCGGCAAAGGCGGCACCGGAAAAATCCATTTTAATTACACTTACAAAAGAAGGTAAAGTGTTTTTAATGCTGGGTGATGAAACTAAAAAGGCTGCCATCATTGATGATTTTAATACAACAAGAGGCCTTCAGTTAACCGGTTCCGAATTGGCTAAACTTAAAAAATCCGAGTATATTGGCCTGCCCATTAACAAACTTAAATCGGCATTAAATGCTACCCAGGAAATTCCCGCCAATTTAATGGATGGAATACCGACGGACAGTACCAATAATGAATTAAGTTTTTGGATACGCAGTGTAACCAATGCTTATAAAGGAGAAGACCAGGCTAAACTGCAGGAAATGCTGTTGGTAAAAGGAGACGGTGAAGCCCTGTACCCGATATTTAAAAATATAAAAGAAGCTTTTAAAGCCAATGAAATTTTTAAGTTCAGGATTGTAACAGAGGGGGAGGCGGTTCCACTCGGTTCCGAATTATATAAGACCGGAAAAGCAGAAAAAAAATAATAAAGTATTTTAAAATAAAAAAGATTTACTATGGCAGAAATGGATACCTCGTCGGGTGGCGGACATAAAAAAGGCCCCGGCGTAAAAAAAGGAAAAAAGCTTTCTACCCGTGTTGATTTAACACCAATGGTTGATCTGGGGTTTCTGTTACTTACTTTCTTTGTGTTTACCACAACCATGAGCCAGTCAACGGCCATGAATATGAATGAACCTAAGGATGATCCCAATCAGCAGATGAAGGTAAAAAATTCGGGTGCCATGACTATTTTATTGGGCAAAGGCAACCAGGTGTATTATTACTATGGTCAATTAATGCCCGAAACTATCAGTCAGGATTTTAAAAGCACAACTTTTAAAGGAATACGTGAATTGATTTTAGAAAAGAAAAAGGCAACTCCAATTGATGATTTGATGTACATCATTAAATCTGATGATCAATCTACTTTTAAAAATGCTATTGATATTCTGGATGAGATGTCAATTTCAGCAGTTCCTCCGGGACACTATGCTGAAGTTGCCATGGTTCCGGTTGAAAAAATGCTGATCAGCGAAACAGAAAAAGCAAACGGTATTAAGTAAGATTATGGAATTGGAACAATTTTGAATCTAATTTAAAAAGAGATTATAATGGAAGCAAACAAAATTTTAAATGCCGATGTTCTTGATATAATATTTGAAGGCAAGAATAAAGAATACGGGGCTTATCAATTACGAAAATCATACAAAAAAACGCTGACAAAAGCACTTATTATTACTGGCGGTGCTTTGTTATTGATTTTGTGTGCAAATTATATATACGGTAAAATTGACGGTTTCAATAAAAAGCAATTTGATACACTGGAAACTCAAATGGCAGAATTAAAGGCCGACGAACCACCACCTCCTCCGCCACCACCACCACCACCACCACCGGAACCACCACCACCACCGGAAATTAACCAGGTGAAATTTACACCTCCTAAAATTGTGAAAGATGAAGAGGTAAAACCTGATGAAAAGATTGAAGAAATAAAAGAAGATCAGGTTATCAGCGTACAAACAGTTAAAAGTGATAACGTGGTACAGGTTGTACAGGCGCCTGTTGAGGAGAAAGGAACACAGGTGGTAGAAGTAAAAAAAGAAGATGATGAAAATAAGATTTTCACTAAGGTAGAAGTTGAAGCAGGTTTTCCGGGTGGAGAAGATGCCTGGCGTAATTACCTCAGAAAAACTTTGAATGCAAGTGCACCGGTTGATAATGGTGCAACTGGAGGTAAATATACAGTTATTGTAAAGTTTGTAGTAAGTAAAGATGGAAGCTTAAGCGATGTGAAATGTGAAAATGATCCGGGATTTGGTATGTGCGAAGAAGCAGAAAGGGTAATTAAAAAAACCAAAAACTGGACTCCAGCTATACAAAACGGACGAAATGTAAATGCTTATCGCCGTCAGCCAATTACTTTTATTGTTGAAGATTAAAATTTAAAAAATAAAGTTTAATCCCCCGGTTTACCGGGGGATTTTTTTTGTAAATGATTATGAAAAAATTTCATTTAGCCATCTCAATAAAAAATTACTGTTATGGCCGAAATTGAAACAAAAAGATCAAGCGAAAAAAAGAAAAGATTCAATATAAAAAGTACAAGAGTTGATTTAACCCCGATGGTTGACCTTGGGTTTTTACTCCTCACTTTTTTTGTATTTACTACAGCACTTACAGAGGCTAAAGCAATGGACCTGGTAGTGCCTTATGATGATAGTAAAACCAAAGATCCGGTATGTGAGTCATGTGTATTAACGGTTTTATTAGACAAAGACAACCGTATTAAATATTACGAAGGGGCAGCTGAAAACAATCCACCGGTAAAAGAAACAGGCTTTGCGCCAGATGAAATAAGAACCATATTGATGCATAAAAAAGCCGATGTTGAAAGCGTACGTGGAAGCGGCGATAAGTTTATACTTATTATCAAACCATCTGCTGCCAGTAGCTTTAAAAATTTTATTGACATTACAGATGAGGTTACTATTTGCCAGATAAAAAAGTATTATGTTGATGAATTGAGCCAGGCAGATAAAAAAATACTGAAATAAAAATAAAAGCTGCAAAGTTTCCCGACTAAGTCGGGACGTCGGGACTTATCTTTGCCCCATGTCAAATCAAATTTCGGGTTGGGATGATACCATTGTTGCATTAGCCACACCGGCTGGTGTTGGCGCAATAGGCGTTATCCGTTTAAGCGGTTCTAAAGCCGTTGATATTGCAAATGATTTGTTTCCATCTAAGGATTTG
>JANMWP010000362.1:0-14233 GCA_031394065.1 Chitinophagaceae bacterium | reverse complement strand
CCTTCTGCAAACAGACTTACACTTATAATTTTATCTTCCCTCCTCCACATCCCTTTACTTGTGTTTTCAGCATTTCCATTATTTCATCACGCCGCCAGTCATAGGTTACATCAATAAATAAGGGTATTTCTTTAACGGCTTTTGTGGACACATATTTTTTATCCTTAAATTCATAGGTCTCAAATCCCTTTTTGCCCGATTCAAGCATAATACAATTGGGCCTGCTTTTATTTTTGTCTAATCTCACATCATCAATTTCGCCCAAAGGAATAATGGTTAAATACATTTGCCTTTTATCTCCCGATGTACCTATACTTTGCAGGTAATATATAAGCCGCATGGTGCAACCCGTGATATACACTTTGCTTAGTTCGTATGTATTGGAAGCGCCCTCGGCAGATATCCAGAAATCTTTACTCCTGTTCATGGCATAGGCCAATAACTTTAAAGGCTCGTTGGCTTCATCTATATAAATCTCCTTTAGTTTGAATAAGGCGGATTGGATCTGCAAAAAATTATCCTTATCTACTTTTAGGTAACTCAGGAACACATCTTCTTCATAAGTTTCTATAAGGCCTTCGCTTTTAAAATAGCTGGATCTGTAGCCTATCTTATTTGAAAGATTTATCCTGATTTGTCCAACCGGCGATTCGTCCGCCATATCCGCATTATATATGTACATGATCTCAGCTGGGTTAAATTCATAGGTCCATGTAGTGTTGGATTTCCCCGGTTCTGCAAGTTCAACTTCTATTTTCACGCCCATTTCTGTTGCAGAAACAGATGCATCGGCTATGGTAAGTTTTTTTCCTCCTTTAAAAAAACGGATGTTACCAACAGCCTCCTTTGCTTTTTCATTTAAAGAATTGATGGCTACCCGTTTTGCAAGGCTGAGCTTTTGTGCCTGGAGAAATAAAGAGCCTGAAAGCAACACGACTAGGCTGAATAAAAATTTCATACGATTGGTTTAAAGGTTTAATAAAAAAAAGCTCATGAAATAAAATAACCAGATTTCCATTTGGTGCCGATCGTTGTTTCAGGAATCTTCATCTCTGCACCGGTATGCTTGCTGTAGATATCATTATCTTCACTAAAAATCATGTACCATTTAACTCCTTGTTTTACTGTCTCTGTTAAAAATTTACCTCCCAACGCCATGGTTAGTATCTCACGAAACAAACCTTTTGTATTCCTCGGCAAACACTGCTTGCGAATGGTTCGTAAGACATTAACCAAGGCACGGTATAAACCTATTTTATATATTCAGGGTGACTTGGGCTTATAAACAATAAGCTGTGTATTTTCTCATCGGACTTATCGGTTATAATCTGGTATTTGTATGAACTTTTAGACCAAGCTTTTCCTCCTTCATTTTCCTCTTTTATTAGAAAATTTTCTTCTTTTAATTGTATTTCGCAAAAAACGGTATTTATAGAAGCTATTTGATTGGAGACCCCTAAAAATGATTTGTCTTTCTTATCATAAAATATCGCAATAGTATTCCCTGCTGGTCCTTTAAATTCTACGTACACAACTTCTAAATAAGCATTCTTTGGTAAGTTTAGTTCAGTTTCATTCTCTTCTTGAAAAGAATAATTATTATCCTTCATAAAGGCTGTAACAGTTTTATAACTTGTTGTAAAAGCGACTTTTTCTAGCATTGCTAGGTTTCTATCTTTAAAATTTATTTGGGCAGTTACTGTAACTGTCGTTGCCATTAATAGGCAAATTGTGATTATTTTTTTCATGATGTTTTGTTTTTCGGTTGATATTTGTTAATTTTTAATCTCCTTTTTGTCTTGCAATCTGTGCATTTTTTTATCTTCCTTGTTTATATTACCTATTGCTTTTGACATATTATCTAAAATGCCTTCGCTGTTTTTTAGGTTAAGGGGAATAGAAAAAAAGCATAGTGGCTGTTGCGATAATTAGTGATTTCATGTTTTTGTTATTCTTAAAATTAAAAAATCCTTCCTCTTGGTTTGGTTTTCGATATCTTACGTTTGTCAGAATGGAGAAGCAATCTACCCTCCGCCCTAGTTTGCATCTCACAAAACATGCGTACCAGGTACTTTAAAAATCAATATTTTATTTCGTTGCTTAAGGTCTTACGTTTTTCCTTAACATCCTCAACTGTAACTTCAAGTGTTACCGTTTTCTTATCATTGGATAATGTTGCATCTTCATTCGTCATTTTTTTTACTGCAGCAGGCAAATGATAAATGATTCTATACTTCATATCAGCAAGAAAAGGACTCATCATTGATTTATCTTCCTCACCATGACCACCAATGTCACCAATCAGGGAATTTATCCCCCCTTCTTTACGGGTCAGTTTTCCTTTTGACTGAGAATAAAGGTTCTTTTCGCCTACATCTTCTTTATCCTGGTCAAGCACTTTGTTCAATACATTTATATCAGTAAAATTCAGCCTTAGTTTAATTACATTTTTTTCACTTTTATCTAGGTAAGCTGCCGATACACCATTTATACTTATTATTTTATTTTTAAGAACCTCAAATGTTGAATCCAATGTTTTTTTTGTGCCTTTCATCATCTGTCCAGTAGAATCTACAATGCTATAAGTGTCCGCTAATTTTGTAATATCAAAGCTACTTACATAAGTTCCCGAGCCATCTTTGTTCAGGATAACTTCTTCAATAATATCTAGACAACCGGTAGCTGTAAAACTAATGGATGCAAAAATTAGGATTCTGATAATTTTCTTCATGGTTTTAGTTTTAGAATTAAATGTTATTCAAAAGGACTTAATCACCTTAATGTTGTTGAATTTTGTAATTTCATAAATAATTTCCGAGCAGAAAATCTATACGCATTAACTTAATACGTCTTAATCCTTTCACCCAAAATATAAATCTTCCTTTCATCGGTATGTACAGATAGTTGTATTATATCCCACACTCCGGCAACCTGGTACCATAGCCTGTATACCGAACCCCAAACCACTTTTAATTCTTTAGGTACTCCTTCCGCATCACATTCTACGCCCCAAATCATTTTAGTTTCCGGCTTGCCATGCAATTGAAAAATTCCGGTACCACCTTCTTTTAAATCAACAATGGGAGCCCCCTTGTTTTCATATTTATAAAGCCCGGTAATGGGGTATTCCAATTTTGTAGTTATATAATATGTTTCATCTTTTACAGTTACTTTGGTAACAGTAGATTGTGCAAAGCTGCCGGTTACAAAAAGGCATAATGCAATAATTAACATGGTTCTTAATTTCATGATTGATTTTTTATTGAATAAGATAATTTGTTGGTATGCAGAATTCTTTATGGGTTTATTTCGTTTTGTATTGATTAACCAAAGATGGTGTACCCAATCTCCCCAGCCAATACCTACAAATAGGTATTTTTATATTTTACCGGATGCTTAATTACTTTAATAACTTTAACCTGTAGCCCCAGCCCACCAGTTGCTGTGTGTTATTAAACCCGGTTTTACGTAACATATTTCTTCGGTGCGTTTGTACCGTTGTTTTAGCAATCTCCAATACTTCCCCAATTTTTTCGCTGGTATATCCTTTGGCCACCAGGCCAAGTATCTTCAGTTCACGGCTGCTGATAACATTTTTTAGTTCTTCTTTCATAAGCCAGCCAGTTTTTATATATTAGTCAAAGATTAAACATACCAGCTCCGCCGCCAATACCTATTTATGAGTATTTTTTAAAGTTAAAAACCGACCCTGCCTGATTACATGCTGATATAATGCAGATGAAAAATAAAGATACCCGCTGTTACACATTTACAGCCGTTGTAAACACCCGTATGTAAAAGTTGCAATAACCCTTTTTCTTACCGGTTGTAAACATGCTATGGTATTTAAGCCTACCTTAGGGCCAATGCCTCTACCCAAGCCGGTTTACCCTTTTATTGCTATCATCTTTTTGCTCATCAGCCAAACCTGCTTTGGCCAGGTAAAAAACGATAATGTATTTTACCTGTATGAAGACAGTGCAAAAAAGCTATCACCAACAACGGCGCTTGACTTATTTAAACAGCAAAAGTTCAGCAAAGCAACAGCTAATGAAGTAAACTTTGGATTTACCTGTTCCATTTTCTGGCTGGCTTATAAAAACGACCGGGACTTAGCTCCCGATTCTCTTTTAATGTATATCGGCCATCACCACATCAACCGTATTCATTTCTTTTTTGCAAACGACAGCAGCATACAACAACAATGGCTTACCGGCGATCATTATCGGTTTGCCCAACGCCCGGTAAATGCAACGGGTTTTTATTTCCCCATTAATAAAAAAGGATTATACCTGGCCAGGATAGATAAAGCGAATGAATCGCTGCAATTATCATTTGAACTCATCTCCCATACAAAAGCAGTTTTAGCAGAAAGCAATAACAAGATCATCATGGCGCTGTTTACGGGCATGATATTAATGCTGATCATTTTCGGATTGTATCTTTTTGCCATTTCAAAAGAAAGAGTTTACGGCTATTATATGCTTTATATAGCATCGGGATGGTTGTGGGTACTGGCCAATGCGGGTTATGGTTTTCAATACCTGTGGCCCAACCTGCCGGGGTTTGCCAGTAAAGCCAGGCCAATTTTTGTTTTAGTGCCGCTTATTTTTTCTATGCTTTTTATGACACGATATATCGGTGGTATCAAAAGCAGGAATACCATGCTGGCGGTAAAAGTCATGAATTTCATATTGCTGGCCTGTATCATCAGTATCTTATCGTTTAGCGAACAGGACAATCAAAAAAACTGGTGGTTGTACATTCAATACCTTATACCTATCATCTCATTTTGTTATGTAGTGGTAACCTTGGTTATTCTTATTACAGCATCTTTAAAACGAAATAAACTGGCGCTGTTTTATCTTGCTGCAGTGCTTACTTTATTCATATCAGCCATTCTGCAAATCTCTTTTTCATTAGGCACCCTTGTAGAATCGGGCAAGTTTTTCAGCAACTTCGGTCTCGCTGTCGGTTACATCATGGAGGTAATTATTCTTACCGCCGGTTTGGTTTACCGCTTTAATCAATACCGTTTAGATAAAGAAATATTATTGATAGAAATGAATACAAGGCAACTGGAAAACACCCGTATATTGATGGAAGTGCAGGAAGCGGAACGAAGCCAGGTGGCTAATCAACTGCATGATGTGGCGGGTTCTTTATTATCGGCAGCAAAATTAAATCTGAGCAGTTTGCGGGAAAAAGATCTGATGCCTGATTTGCAAAACAGTTTGCTCTTATCAAAAACAGAAGAAGCGGTGAGCATGGTATCGGATATGGTGCGTAACCTCAGCCATGCACTAAGCCCGGTAATGCTGGAGAAAGTAGGCTTTAAAACTTCACTCGAAAAAATTATTGCTATCGTAAATGCTTCGGGTAAAATAAATACGCAGCTGATGGTAATAGGTTTTGACAAATATGAACCCCGGCTAAACCAGTATTACACGGCATTATACAGCATCATTTATGAACTGCTAAATAACATTGTAAAACATTCGGGGGCTAAAAATGTTTTGCTGCAAGTAGCAGAGCACGAAGATTGTTTTACGCTGATTGCCGAAGATGACGGATTGGGTATTGAGCCCGGCCTGTTGGTAAACAAACAAAGCCTGGGCATTGCCGGCATACGATCAAAAATTAATTTTTTAAAAGGATCAATAGAATTTGATCATAATAAACCACACGGCCTGATAGTAACCATTGAAATTCCAATTACCACCTATGAAAAGTAAAATTGTTTTAGCCGATGACCACCGGTTTTTATTAGACGGTATAATAACCGTTTTAAAAGAAATACCCGGTGTAGAAATTGTGGCAACGGTACACAACGGCTTTGAGCTGATGGATGCAGTAGCCAGGGAAAAGCCTGACCTGGTAATAACCGACCTTAACATGCCTGGCTACGATGGCATGCAGTGCCTGCAAAAAATAAAAACAAATTATGCAGCCATAAAAGTGCTGGTACTCACCAATTATATACAGCCCGAACTGATGGATGAGGTGAAAAAAATGCAGGCCGATGGTTTCCTGAATAAAAATTCTACGGCTGCCCAACTTAAAGAAGCGGTTGATATTATTTTAGCGGGCCAAAAATATTTTCCTGCCGCCGCCGAAGGGAAAACCCTGCCCGATGACTCTTATTTTATGGATGATTTTTTAAAAAAATACCAGCTTACAAAAAGAGAGGTAAGCATAATACGCATGATAAGCAGGGAGATGAGCACCAAGGAAATTGCCGCCGAACTTTTTCTAAGCGACCTTACCATCAATACCCACCGCCGGAATATCTTTCGCAAACTGGAAATAAAAAACATTGCCGGGCTGATGAATTTTGCCAAACAGAACATGCTGTTGTAAAAAACACTTTAAATATATACAACCTTTGCCTCTTATTTCGTTATCCCTTCCAGTGCAAACAAAAATGTATATTCCCTTGCCCGGTCTTTTAGTGCTTTAAACCTTCCGGAAGCGCCGCCATGGCCGGCTTCCATATTGGTGTACAACAACAGTTTGTTCTTATCTGTTTTCATTTCTCGTAGTTTGGCAACCCATTTGGCTGGTTCAAAATATTGCACCTGGCTGTCGTGCAGGCCGGTTGTTATCAGCATATTGGGGTAAGCCTGTTTGGTTACGTTATCATAAGGTGAGTACGATTTCATGTACATGTAATTTTCTTTATTAGCAGGATTGCCCCACTCATCGTATTCATTTGTTGTTAAAGGAATTGTTGGGTCACTCATGGTAGTAAGCACATCAACAAAAGGTACACCGGCAATTACACCATGCCACAGATCGGGCCGCATGTTTACAACAGCACCCATCAACAAGCCACCGGCACTGCCGCCACTGGTATATAAATGTTCTTTGCTGGTGTATTTACCTACAAGCAAAAATTCGGCACAATCAATAAAATCGGTGAAGGTATTTATCTTCTTCATCATCTTTCCATCCTCGTACCAATACCTGCCCATCTCCTGTCCACCGCGTATGTGAGCAATGGCAAAAGCAAAACCACGGTCAAGCAAACTTAACCGTACACTGCTGAAAGATGCTTCCATGCTGGCACCGTAAGAACCATAGCCATATAACATTAAAGGAGCATTTCCATTTTTCTCAAACCCTTTTTTGTAAACGATGGAGATGGGAATCTTTGTTCCGTCTTTGGCTGTTGCAAAAACCCGTTCTGTTTTATAATCATCCCGTTTAAAGCTGCCCACAACTTCCTGTTGCTTCATCAGTTTTTTTTCTTTGGTAACCATGTTATAATCAAACACCGAGTTTGGTGTAGTAAGTGATGTGTAACTATACCGCATTACATCAGTATTATAATCCGGAATGAAAGTAATGTTTGCCGAATATGCCGCCTCATCAAAAGGCAGGTAATGAGAGGCATTGTCTTTGGTGTTTAAAATATGTATCTGTGTTAAACCATCTTTACGTTCGGATATTGCCAAAAAGTTTTTAAACAGATCAAAACCCTGTATCAAAATTTTATCATTATGTGCAACCAGGTCTGTCCAGGCCGATGAATCGGTTTTGGTTTCGGGGCAGGTTATTATTTTAAAATTCTTTGCCTGCAGGTTGGTGCGTATGTAAAATTTATCAACCGCATGATCTACATTATACAACACTTCTTTCATCCTGGGTTGAAAAACAGTGAATGTTCCTTCGGGTTTATTGGCATCTATCCATCTTACTTCCGATGACAGCGTTGCCTGAGATGTAATCAGGATAAATTTATCCGATTTTGTTTTTCCTACACCAATATAATTGCTCTGGTCCTTTTCTTCATACACTGTTTTATCTGTTGCAGCATCGGTACCCAGTTTGTGCCTTTTAATTTTTTCAGATAAAAGTGTTACCGGGTTTTTAGCAGTATAAAATAAAGTGAGGTTATCATTGGCCCAAACCGGGTCTCCTTCTGTATTTGGTATTTTATCTTTGTAAATTTCTCCCGTCTCTAGGTTTTTTACATAGATGTCGTACTGTCTCCTGCTCAACATATCAATACCATAAGCCAGCAGTTTATTATCCATGCTCACATCAAACCCAGTTGCCGAAAAATAATTATGCCCTTCGGCCATGGCATTTACATCCAGCAAAACTTCTTCAGCAGCCTGCAGTGTTCCTTTTTTTCTGCAGTACACAAAATAATCTTTGCCTTCCACCACACGGCTGTAATAAAAATAGCCGTTTCTAAATGTTGGCACAGTTTCATCTTTTTCTTTAATCCTCGCCTTCATTTCGTTATACAGATTTTCCTGCAAGGCTTTTGTACCGCTCATCATGGTATCATAGTAGGCATTCTCTGCTTTCAGGTAGTCAACCACCTTTGTACTGTCAGGGCCTTTTTTAAAATAATCATTCATCCAGTAATAATTATCAATACGGGTATCGCCATGGGCAATTAATTCTTTGGGCTTTTTTTCTGCAACCGGTGCAGCCACACTATCTGCCCATTTGTAAGCTGTTTTTGTCATTTCTGTTTCCTTGTTGTTACATGATGAAATTAGCAAAGCGGCAATGATTATTGCCGGCAAGATTTTGATTTGCATGATACTTTTTTTAATGATGAATTAGTTTCGTCGTGCCAATACAATTGTATTTTTAAACTGTTTTTTCTTTCCATCTAAATTAAAAACTTCGGTAAAAATAACATAAATACCTACCGGCAGTTTTTGAAATTTTTCTCCCAGTCCATCCCAGCGGAAGTTACCTTTTATTCCGCACAATGCATTGCGTTGCAGGTAACGCACCGGCCTTCCGTTTGCATCAAAGATGATAATATTGGCTACATAACCCGGCGACGGAAAACTATAATCAATGGTTGCAAAATCATCCATGCCGTCGTTATCCGGTGAAACAATTTCGGGTGAAACAGTAATAGTTCCCTGCACCTGTAAATCAAGCCTGTATTGAGAATTCTTGTAAGTGGGCGTACCGTAACCAACGCTGGTTGCAGCACTATGCCAGTTCTCTTCATTTTGTGTGCCGGCATTATAATCTATCCGCTCCAGCGCCACGCCTTCCCGGTTATCAATTAATTTAAAATGCCATTTTTCATCGTACTTTAATTCATCGATTATTTTTCCCTGTGCATTTAAAATAATTACATCGCCTTCATCATCATTAAAAGATGGCATGGAAGCTACGGTTACAAAGGCATCCATATTTTGCGTGATAAAATCTCTTTTTACAATAACCGGGTCTTCTGTTATCACCATAAAATCCAGTGGAAACAATAAATAGTTATCGGCACTCAGTTGTTTAATGCTGCTGATAACACCGGTACTGTTTCGGTTGGCAATATATATTTGTTTCAGGTCGATGATCTTATTGCTGCGGTTATAAATTTCTACATAATCTGTTCCATTTGATTTTGGGTTGAATAAGATTTCATTGATCACCAGGTCCAGACTATCAGCCAATGCACTTAATCCAAGCCTTGCGGTATTTTTTGTGCCGATGATATTTCCCTTACAATCGGTAACTGCTGATACAGTAATGGTATAAACCTTATTGCGGCTTAACGGCGTATTTAACCGTAAGGTCACTTTGTCAAAAGTTGGTGCAACAGCAATGGCCGATTGAGGAATGCCGATACCATTACTGATGTTGTAATTACTGGCTGTGGCTGCTTTCAGGCTATCCAAAGGTTCACCAAAAACCAGGCTGATGTTTACACTATCGGTTGCAAAAGCTCGCAGCAATTGCGGAGCCTGTGCATCTGCATTAACAGCATCCACAGAATTTTTCTTTGCAGGCGTTCCTCCCTTTACATCAATGCTTGCTTTCCAGTTTGTAAATCCGCTGCACGGATTTTTGGTGTCAATCATTTCCAATGTCCAGCCGCCATCTTTTTTTAATTCATTCTGGTACCAGGCATCTGTATAACTCACCGAATGTATAATTCTATTTTGCGGACTGCGTAAATAAAGCACATCGCCTGTATTATCTAATGAAGGAAAACTGGTAACAGATATTGTTGGCCCGTAAACACTCATAGCGGCAACAGCACTGGCTGTACAAACAATTACAAAACTATCGGGCAATAAATTAAAAGAAGGCATGGTGCCGCTTTGGCCTGTGGCATCACCAATTCGCCAGCCAAGCAAATTAAATGCAGTTGAAGATGTGTTCCGCAATTCTATCCATTCATTATTGGGCAAAGCAACCTGCGGCGTAGGATCCGCCATCAGTTCATCAATAACAATATCGTAGCGGTTTGCAACCTGTGCATGATTTTTACCGGGCAGCAGGGCTATTAAAAATAAAACCACAAATACTTTATTCATAGCAGATGAGATTGAGAAAACAAGTTAATAAAAAAATACAACTGTTTTTTATTTTTCTGTCTGTATTTTTGCGGTCTAAAATTTAAGAAATGAAAGTTGCTGTTGTAGGTGCTACCGGGCTTGTGGGTACAAAAATGTTGCAGGTGTTGGCCGAAAGGAATTTTCCGGTTGATGAATTGATTCCGGTTGCTTCGGAAAGAAGTATTGGTAAAGAAATAACGTTTAAAAACAAGCAGTACAAAATAGTGAGTGCAGCAACTGCCATTGCTGCCAAACCAGATATGGCTATTTTTTCTGCAGGGGGAAGTACTTCATTAGAACTTGCTCCGCAATTTGCAGCAGCGGGTATTACTGTTATAGACAATTCCAGTGCCTGGCGCATGGACCCCACAAAAAAATTAGTTGTTCCGGAAGTAAATGCTGATGTACTTACAAAAGAAGACAAGATTATTGCCAACCCAAACTGCTCTACCATACAAATGGTGGTGGTATTAAAACCATTGCACGATAAATACAAAATTAAAAGAGTGGTGGTAAGCACTTATCAAAGTGTTACCGGTACCGGCGTAAAAGCAGTTACACAATTAATGAATGAGCGTAAAGGTATTGAAGGTGAAATGGCATACAAATATCCCATCGACTTAAATGCCATACCTCATATTGATGTGTTTTTAGAGAACGGTTATACCAAGGAAGAAATGAAAATGGTTTTAGAGACCAACAAAATTATTGGCGATGATTCTATAAAAGTTACCGCCACCTGCGTTCGCATACCAACCATGGGCGGGCACAGTGAAAGTGTGAACATTGAATTTGAAAATGATTTTGATTTGGCAGAAGTTAGAGATATACTAAGCAAAGCACCAGGTGTTGTTGTAAAAGATGATGTTGCCAATTTTATTTATCCCATGCCTTTAACTGCATATGATAAGGATGATACTTTTATCGGAAGAATAAGAAGAGATGAAACGCAAGCCAACACATTAAACTGCTGGATAGTGAGTGATAACCTGCGCAAAGGTGCTGCTACCAATGCGGTGCAGATTGCGGAGTACTTACTGGCCAACAAACTGTTTTAAACTGCTATTGCCATGTAATAGGCTTGGTAAAAACGGTTACAACAGTGCTATTTGCAAATACCATGTTCATTTTTAGCTTATGAGCAAAAGTATTGCCTGGCTTTGTTTTTGCAAAAACTGAAAATCCTGTTCTGATACCACTCTGTGTATTAAAATTATTGACCAAAGAATCAATATTAAAATCGGGCATACTTACATAATCAGCTTTAATTTTAAAAAATGAATTCAATGAATTTCCGGCAGCAATTCCATTAAAAACATTATCACTTGTAATTTCAATGGTCAATAGTTTACTCTTTAGTCCCTGCCCTCCACATTCAGGACATTTGCAGGCATAAGCTCCATTAACTAAAAAAGAAAAATCTGTTTTGGCTTCAGCAATACAATTAACACTTAAATAATAATTCAGGAAAATAGTATCCGCTGTTACAGGAGTGCCGTTATCAATTAATACCCCACCGCTGCCCAAAGGATTAACGGAAGCGTTTCTCACTAAATAAAACGGAGTTTGTACATCGGTGCATTTACAACAGGATATGTAAAGAAATGTTGTAAATAAAAAACCAACGGGTAGAATCAATAATTTTTTTAAACTCATTTTCTTTTTTTAATAAGAGTCGTAAGGTTGTAGAAACGCTGCATAACACAAGAGCCACCAAGACTGATAGCTCTTTAAATTTTTTATACCAACCTCTCAACAAAAATAAAAAAGGCTTGTAATAATATACTCCAAAGTTCCCCCTTCAGGGGGTGGAGGGGGTGTCTTCTAATTTATAACCCAGGTCTCATTCCCCTTCAGCAACTTATCCAGATCGCCTTTACCTCTTTTAGCAATCACTTCTTCTATCTGCATTGTCATACTGTCTTCGTAACAGGCTCTTTCTGTTTCGTAAAAAACACCAAATGGTCTTGGTAAATGCCCTTCCAGTTTTGGGTCATCAAACATGCGTATTAATATCTGCGCTTTGTAAAAATCCCGTTCATCGTGTATCCACAAACCATCAGTACCTGCACCTTCAGCAAGATCAACAATAACCGGTTTAAATCCATCTAACTTAATACCCTTATTTTGTGTGGTACCAAATACCAGTGGTTTACCCTGTTCTAAAAACAACACTTCATCAGGCTTAGTTTTCTTCTCCGTAAAAATTTCAAATGCTCCATCATTAAAGATGTTACAGTTTTGATAGATCTCTAAAAAAGAAGCACCCTTATGTGCCTGCGAACGAAGCAACATGGCCTGCAGGTGTTTTGGATCCCTATCCATAGTACGGGCAATAAAACTTGCCTCGGCACCCATGGCCAGTGCCAAAGGATTGAAAGGATGATCAATACTTCCAAACGGAGTTGATTTTGTTATTTTACCTTCTTCAGAAGTTGGAGAGTATTGTCCCTTGGTTAAACCATATATCTGGTTGTTGAACAATAAAATATTTACGTCAAAATTGCGGCGCAGTAAATGAATAGTATGATTACCACCAATGCTCAATCCATCGCCATCGCCGGTAACGATCCAAACACTCAGCTCGGGCCGGGCAGCTTTTAAACCGCTGGCTACCGCCGTTGCACGGCCATGAATACTGTGCATACCATACGTATTCATATAATACGGAAAACGGCTACTGCAGCCGATACCACTTACAATTACAATATTTTCTCTAGGTATGCCCAGTGTAGGCATAATTTTCTGCACCTGCGCCAAAATGGAATAATCGCCGCATCCGGGGCACCAGCGTACTTCCTGATCGGTTACAAAATCCTTGGCGGTGAGGGGCGGTAAGCTCGTTACGGTTTCAATCATTGGTTCTAATTTGAGGCTTAAAGTTAACTAAAATAAATGTTCAATAATCAATGTTCAACGCTCAATGTTCAATTTGTGACTCTGCTAACATTAAAATTAATATTTAATCATCCCGTTTTCTTCTTTGCAGTTGAAATACTCTTTCCAATAATGGCAATTAATTCTTCTGTTTCTTTATAAACACTTTCTAATTTTGAAACAGGCTTTATCATTTCTTTCTTCCGAATAACTTTTAAAGCTGTTCTGCATTCTTTGAGTTCTTTTAAAATTACACCCATTTTATGTATAAAATCCTTTGTTGACTCAGCGGCCTGCGCTTCGCCATAGTTAAATGTTGGCGAATGACATGACCTGACTAATTGCCCCGCAATATAATTTCCTGCTCTTGTATTTGGTAAAGCTTCCACAACATCAATCATACGACAGGTATAATCAACAAGCCTGTCTTCAAGGTCATATTTCCTGTTTTGCATACCGGTAGTTTTAGTACATAAATTTAAAACAGAAATACAAATGTTCAATATTCAATTCTCAATCAAGAGAACACGCTGCTGTAATCAGCTTACTGCTCAACTTGAACATTGAGCATTGAATATTGATTATTGAACATTTAATCACCCAAAATACAAATACCGCACTCTACCGCAGTTAGCTTGCTTCTCAACTTGAACATTGAATATTGAACATTGATTATTGAACATTTTCTTTTAACTCCTCCCAGTACTCAGCTGCTCTCCTCGTATGCGGCACCACAATTGTTCCACCCACAATATTGGCTACGGCAAATACTTCATACATCTGTTCGGTGGTAATGCCAAGCTCATGCGATTTACCCAAATGGTATTTAATACAATCATCGCAACGCAAAACCATACTGGCAACAAGGCCCAGCAGTTCTTTTGTTTTTATATCCAGTGCGCCTTCGGCGTATGTGTTGGTATCCAGGTTCCATAACCTTTTTATCACCAGGTTTTCTTTGCTGAGGATCACCTCATTCATTTTTGTGCGGTAGTCGTTAAATTCTTTTACTAAACTCATTTGCGTAATCTTTTTTT
>JANMWP010000361.1:0-6811 GCA_031394065.1 Chitinophagaceae bacterium | reverse complement strand
TTTCAAACAAAAATGCCGTCACTTTAATTGTGACGGCATTTTTTACTTTTTACTTTTGATTTTTACTTTCAATTGGTTTTAGCAGTTGCACTCTGCATAATCATATTATTCATCACTTTCACGGTTTCATCAATATAAATATCGCCGCTTACTCTTTTAAGCCAGGCTTTATTTTTTTCTATCTTATCCTTTGCCGTGTTTATAACAACCAAATCTGCAGCATTATTTTTTACCGATAAATCTTTATTCAATTTATACAGTTCATCCAGTTCCTTAACCTTTGCTTTAAATTGTTTCTGTTCTTCTTTGTATTTATTCAGGTTTAAAGAATATGCTTTATCGCCGTACTTCTCAAGCCATAAAATACTTTCTTTAATTTTTTTAAAGGTTGTATTTTTTGCCAGCTGCTCATCGCTGTAATTAACCACTACATCATTACTGATGGTACTGGTCCATGGTTTATAATCGGTTTTGCCAATTTCATCCCAGGGTAAAGCAGCAGCATTATCCTTTTCACGAAACTTCAGGTATTCAAATCTGTCGGGGATAACAATATCGGGTGTAACACCTTTTAACTGGGTAGCGCCACCATTAATACGATAAAATTTCTGCAGTGTAAGTTTTACAGAACCCAGGTCTTCCACTTCTTTGTTACTGAACATGGCATTTTCGCTTTCGGGATTTAAAGGAATGGTACGCTGTACTGTTCCTTTTCCAAAAGTTGATGTGCTGCCAATAATAATTCCTCTTTTATAATCCTGTATTGCGGCTGCAAATATCTCAGATGCACTTGCACTAAACTCATCAACCATCACAGTTAATGGGCCTGTGTACAAAATGCTTTTATCTTTATCTTTCCATTGATAAGGCTTATCCTCGCCACGGCCTTTAACAACGCAAACCGGACCATCTTCAATAAACAAACCAACCATTTTTACCACTTCGGGTAAAGAACCGCCGCCATTACCACGCAGATCCATAATGATACCTTCCACATTTTCGGCTTTTAGTTTTGCAATTTCCTTTGCTACATCTTCCGAACATTTGGCACCATTGGGATCATTAAAATCTACATAAAATTCAGGCAAATAAATATATCCCAATTTTTTATCGCCGTTAATAATGGCACTTTTAGCAAACGTATCATCCAGTTTTATTTCATCCCTGATGATAGAAATTACTTTTACAGACCCATCCAGTCTTCTGATGGTTAACCTTACTTCCGATCCCTTTTTTGCTCCCCGTATGATCTTTACAGCATCGGTTACCGAATATCCGGTAACATCTATTGGCTCTTCATTACCCTGGGCCACTTTAATAATTTCATCTTCTGCTTTCAATTCGCCGCCTTTCCAGGCCGGGCCGCCCGATATGAGGGAAGATATTTTTATTCTGCCATCATCTTCTTTTAACTGTGCACCAATTCCAAAAAAACTACCCTTCATACTTTCATCAAATGAGCGCTTATCAACAGGCGCAAAATAATCCGAATGCGGATCCATCGTGCCGGTAATGGCATTTACAAACGTGCTGAAATTCTCATCATTATTATCACGGGTTATTTTGGTTGCAAAAAAACGTTCAATTTGTTTTTTAACTGCTTCTCTTGCTTCTCTTTCCAGGGTTGAATCTGCTTTAATTTTAAAATTGGCAGAATCTTTATTTTTCTCCCTGGTTTCAAGCAATAAATTATACCGGTCTAAAGCCAGGTATTTTAAACGCTTTCTCCAGATGTCTTTCCGCTCGGCGTCTGTTTTAGGATTGCTCAGTTTTTCCCTGTCAAGCATTACTTCTTCATCTTTCGAAAAATCAAAAGGCTTCGCAAGAATATCAGCATACAAACCGGCAGTTTCCTTTAACCGGGTTATATACAGTTCGCTGATGTTGAAAAATGAGATGAGCTCCGATCCATGAATTTCATCATCAATCTTATTTTCAAATTTTTTAAAGGCATCAATGTCGCTTTGCAAAAAGATATTTTTATCACCATCCAGATCATCGGTAAATTTTTTCAGTACCAGTTTAGAAAAACTGTCATCAATGGTTTTAGGACTGTAATGCCCCTGCTCCAGCAATAAACCCACATTACGGATGATACGGGTGTACTTCGATTTTGGATTGTCATGATCGGATTTGCCCTGCGTTTGAAATGCTGCAAAAAGACTGGCAGCGGTAAGCACCAGTATTACGGGTATAAATTTTTTACTCATCATAAATTGTGCAATTTTTTGCATATTGTAAAAATAAAGGAAAAACAATAGTTTACAGGGAAACTAAACGCAACAATGGGAATAATGTTTTGTTAAACCAGATTTTCGGAAGCGGGTAAGGATGAACGGTAAAAAATATATGCATAAACCCATCAGATTGCGGAAATAAAAAATCCCCGATAAATCGGGGAACTTTATGCAGGGTAATCGAGGGGGCTCGAACCCCCGACCCTCAGAATCACAATCTGATGCTCTAACCAACTGAGCTACGACTACCGTTTTTTACTGACGGCAAAAATAAAGAAAAACCGTTCCCCTTCAAAATACATTTTGAACAGGTAGTGTGTCAGTTTGAAAAACTGTCAGGTTGAGCTTGTCGAAACCGGGGCTATATTAAGCTATCCCGTCTTCGACAATACTTCGACAGGCTCAGTACAGACTGACAGCAAAATTGTTTAGCAGGTTTTCATACTGATACACTACTTTTGAACAGCCTGCACGAATCGCTTACTTTTACTGCCCCAAAATGATAGTAAATGTCTTTATTGGAATATATTTTACCGCTGCTGATATCCTGTTTTACCGGCTGGTTTGTAATCTGGATTACCATTAAATTTTTATTCAGGCCCCATAAACCGTTTGCTGTTGCAGGTTTTAAAATTCAGGGTATCATACCTGCCAATCAACAATTAATTGCAGAAAAAATCGGAAAACTCGTTAGTGCCGAATTGTTTTCATTTACTGCGTTACAGGAAAAAGTTGCCGGCCCCGAAAATTTTAATAAACTAAAACCAGAGATTGAAACGCATATTGACAGTTTTTTAAGAGTGAAATTAAAAGACACTTTTCCCATGCTGTCTATGTTAATTGGTGATAAAACAATTAATCAGCTCAAAGGTGCTTTTTTGCTGGAACTGGAGACCCTTTTTCCGGTATTGATGAAAAGTTATATCACTAATCTTGAGAAGGAACTTGACATTGAAAAACAGGTTACCGAAAAAATTGCCGGTTTCTCCATCAGTAAAACCGAAGACCTTATATACGGATCGGCCAGTAAACAATTAATAAAACTTCAGCTATGGGGGGCTTTTATTGGTTTAATCATGGGGTTGCTGCAAATTCTCATCTTTACACAACTTTACAGCTGACAAATTGTTGTTACAGCAATCATCCTGCACTTTATACTACCGTTCATCATCTTAGTTAATTAAAATATGAGTTATTATAAGGTTCTTTGCAAACGAAAAAAAATAAACTGTTACTAATGATTAAGTCAATTAAATTTTTGCTGGTTTGTATGTGTACAATCAGTTTTTCTATAACCCAGGCTCAAATGCCCGGTGCTGGTGCAAACCGGGGGCAAATGGGTGGGCAAAATATGAATTTGGGCCACTTTTATGGCAAAGTACTGGAGTCTGTTGGCAATAAACCCCTGGAAGCTGCATCAGTTTTATTGATACAGAATAAGTTTGACACCGTAACTAAAAAACGTAAAGATGTTGTTGTGGCCGGTATGCTTACTGATAAAAAAGGCGAATTCAGTCTGGAAAACCTGAACATTATGGGCCAGTACAAATTAAAGATCACTGCCATTGGTTTTAAACCTCATGAAGATAAAGTTGCTTTTCAATTAAATATGGCCGCGGCAAAAGCCGGAGGAGATATGAGCAGTATGTTAAGTGCTATTGATAAAGATTTAGGAAATCTTACTTTAAGTCCGGATGCACAGCAACTGGAAAATGTAACTGTTAGCGCCACCAAAGCTTTATTTACCATGAGCATTGACCGCAAGGTTTTTAATGTTGAAAAAAACCTGACCAGTGTAGGCGGAACAGCAGTTGATGTAATGAAAAATATACCATCGGTAAATGTTGATATTGATGGAAATGTAAGCTTACGCAATGCCGCTCCTCAAATATTTATTGATGGCAGGCCTACTACCCTCACTTTAGATCAGATACCTGCTGATGAAATTGCCAGTGTTGAAATTATCACCAATCCATCAGCAAAATTTGATGCAAGCGGCGGTGGCGCCGGTATTTTAAATATTGTAATGAAGAAAAATAAGAAAGCCGGTTATAACGGAAATATCAATGCCAGTATCGACTCCCGTTTACGCCCGGGTTTTGGCGGCGATATCAATGTGAAGCAGAATAAAATAAACTTCTTTGCAAGAGCCCGTGTTAATTCCAGAAAATCTATCAGCACGGCAAACAGCGACCGTACCAATTATCTTAAAAACGATACCTCATCAATTTTTACGCAGGATAATAACCCCATCAGCAAAGGTTATTTTGCTTTTGTACGTGGCGGATTTGATTATTTTATTGACAACAGAAATACAATCACTGTTGGTGGCACCTATGTTACCGGCCAGTTTAAGAATACCGATTTAATAAATATACAACGGGATACGCTTTATAAAAGCAACCTGCTGCTTACCGATTTGGGAATCAGGGATACTAAAACCTCTTTTCACTTCAGGAATGTTGGAGCCAGCCTCAGCTTTAAACACAATTTTACCAAACCAAATAAAGAGTGGACTGTAGATGCCAATTATAACAACAGTAAAAATAAGAATGCAGGAGATTACAACACACAATATTTTTACACCAATAACAATCCTAAAACAGCCGCCATTGTTGAACGCACAGGTGGTGGTGGTACAACTAAATTTTTTACTGCTCAGTCTGATTTTGTAAATCCCATATCCGAAAATCTTAAAATTGAAATGGGTGTTAGAGCTGCTGTTAGAAATTATGTAAGCACTTTATCAAACTATATTCAGGATGGAACTGGTAAGTATGTTTTGGTTCCGGGCTTCAGTAACGACTATAAATTTAACGACCAGGTATTTGCAGCTTATACTACTTTCAGTCAAAAAATAAAAGACTTTACATACCAATTGGGTTTACGGGTCGAAAGTTCAAATTACACCGGTATACTGCTCAGCAATAATAAAAAATTCAAAAACGATTATCCTTTCAGTCTGTTTCCAAGTTTGTTCATGACTTATAAACTCAATGACAAATCAGATCTGCAGGTTAATTATTCCCGTAAAATTAACAGGCCTAATTTTTTCCAGTTAATTCCCAATTACGATATTTCTGATCCTCAGAATTTATCAATTGGTAATCCCAATCTGATACCGGAGTTTACAAACCTGGCTGAGGTTTCCTATCAAAATCAGTTATCTAAAAAAACAAGTTTTTTAGCCACCGCTTATTTAAAAAACACCAATAATTTAATAACCAATTATCAATACAGGGATAAAAACCCCGATCCACTTGCCAAGCCCGATACCGTTTTAATTACTTCCTATGCCAATGCAAATACCAGTTACAATATTGGTTTGGAGCTAACCACAAAAACCAAGTTTACCAAATGGTGGGATTTTACCATCAATGTTAACGTTTACAACTCTACTTTAAAAGCAGGCGCATTGGCAGGTGGAACAGATAATTCACAAGTCAGCATGTTTGGAAAAATCAACAATTCATTTACACTGCCTAAAAATTATTCCATTCAGTTATCCGGCGATTATCAGGCTAAAACCATTTTACCGCCAACCAGCAAAGGCAGCGGTGGCGGCTTTGGCGGTATGGGCGGCGGCATGTTTGGAGGCCCGCAGGTTGGTGCACAGGGTTATATTAAACCAAACTATAGTATTGATATAGCCATTAAAAAAGAATTTATGAAGAATAAAGCTGCATCGCTCACTTTGCAGATGAATGATATTTTCAGAACCAAACTGTATTCAACACATTCCGAATCGGCATATTTTGTGCAGGATAATGACCGCCGCAGAGATCCACAGGTATTACGCCTTAATTTTAATTACCGCTTTGGTAAAATGGATGTATCTTTATTTAAAAAGAAAAGTATGAAAAGTGAGATGGACAATATGCAAAACGCATCGCAGGGAATGGGAAATTAAAAAAAATCAATGCCCGATATTTAAAAGCCACTTTAAAGTGGCTTTTTTAATTGAAATGGTTTAAGCGTTTTAATAGTTTTATCATCATCTTTTAATTTTTTAGCATTATTTTGCCGAAGCAAAAATTTATTATGAAGCAAATCAATTTCAAAAAGGTATTACCGCACCTGGTTGCCGTAGTTATTTTCCTGTTACTCTCGGTATTTTTAAACAAACCTGCCCTGCAGGGTAAAGTGGTACAACAAAATGATGTTATACAGTGGAAAGCTATGGCCCAGCAGTCTTTTGAGTTTAAAGAGAAGCATGGCCATTTTCCTAAATGGACCAACAGTATGATGAGTGGAATGCCCACATTTCAGATTGCCTTAGGCCCCAAAGATCCTATATTTATTCACCTGGAACATGTTCAGCAAATTTTGTCATTGGGCTTACCAAAGCCGGCTTTTTATTTATTTATTGCCGCATTGTGCTTTTACCTGCTTTGCATTGTGATTGGCGTAAATCCATGGATTGCTATTCTTGGTGGCATTGCTTATGCTTACAGCTCATACGATGCGGTATTAATAGCCGGTGGCCACGATACCAAATTAATGTCGATGGCTTATGCGCCTGCGGTACTGGCCGGTCTGCAACTCATATTTAAACAGAAATACTGGATTGGTTG
>JANMWP010000278.1:0-1525 GCA_031394065.1 Chitinophagaceae bacterium | reverse complement strand
TTGGTGCCGGTAGTGTTATTCATGCTATGGGTGGCGAGCAGGACATCCGTAATATGGGTGGCCTGAAAAAATACATGAGCGTCACACATATCACTTTCTTACTGGCGTGTTTGGCAATTGCCGGTATGCCGCCATTCTCAGGTTTCTTTTCTAAGGATGAAATTTTAGCTGCTGCTTATAATAGTAACGGAAAAGGGGGAGTAGTTCTATGGGGACTTGGAGTTCTTACTGCAATCATGACCGCATTTTATATGTTCCGTTTGTATGCCATGACCTTTCTTGGAAAATTCAGGGGCACCGAAGCGCAGGAGCATCACTTGCATGAAAGCCCTAAAGCTATTACGATTCCTTTAATCATTCTTGCCATCTTATCAGTTATCGGTGGATGGATAGGAATACCGGAAGTTTTTATGCATGGCGGGCATAGGCTGGAGGAATTTTTAGCACCTGTATTTGCACAAAGCAATGCGCTTACTGAAAAGCATCCCCTGTCGCATAAAACAGAATATATTTTGATGGGTATTTCAGTTGCAGCAGCTTTGGCAGCCTTGGTTTTTGCATGGAACAAATTCAGCAAATATCAAAAGGTAGAAAAAGAAGAAACCGGCCTTGGTAAAGTGCTTGCAAATAAATGGTATGTTGATGAGTTGTATGATACCATCATTGTAAAACCTGTTCAATCAATCGCAAAATATTTCAATAATGTTTTTGAGAAAAAAGGCATTGATGGTTTTGTAAACGGTGTTGGCAAAGCTGTTAATTATGGCAGCAGGCAAATCCGTTTATTACAATCTGGCCAGGTTGGTATCTATGTGTTGATGATGGTACTTGGCATTTTGATATTTTTTATTATTCAGTTGTTTTTGTAATTAGAAGATATGGACCCAAAAAATATTTGGATAACTTTTCCGGAGTTGCTGATCTGGTTTCCGCTGATAGCCGGGCTGGTGGCGTTTATTATTCGTAAGGAAAAAGCAGTAAAGAACTGGGCAATCCTGGCTTCACTGATTACATTGGGTATATCTGTGGTTAGCCTGGCTTACGCCGATAATACAAAGCACTTTTATCTGAACAACGTAAGCTATTTCTGGTTAAAATATCTTGGCAGTAATTTCAGTATTGGCCTGGATGGAATGGGGCATATGCTTACAGCTTTAACTGCTGTTTCTTTTCCTGTAATATTTATTGCCACATATAAAACAAGCTATAAAAATGCAAATGTGTTTTATGGTTTAATGCTGTTAACACAATCTGGTTTAATGGGTGTTTTTACAGCCCTGGATCTGTTGGTGTTTTATTTTTTCTGGGAACTGGCGGTTATACCGGTTTACTTTTTATGCAGCCGCTGGGGTGGCGAAAGACGAATTCAGGCAACATTTAAATTCTTTGTATACACATTTACAGGTTCTTTATTAATGCTGGTTGGTATTATCTACCTGTACATGCATACCATGCCAACAGCATTTGCTGCACATTCATTTTCTATGAATGCTGTCTATTCAGCAATGCTTTCTCCAACTGAAAA
>JANMWP010000255.1:0-9704 GCA_031394065.1 Chitinophagaceae bacterium | reverse complement strand
GCGGAGACTGAGGGATTCGAACCCTCGGTAGAGTTACCCCTACACACGCTTTCCAAGCGTGCTCCTTCAGCCACTCGGACAAGTCTCCATTTTTTACCGGGTGGTAAAAATACAGTTTCAATATTTATAAGCCGAATATTTTTTCAGCATTTGCAGTTGTAATTGCAGCAACCTCTTCGGTAGAAATATTTTTTACAAGTGCCAGTTTTTCAACAATATATTTTAAGTAACTGCTTTCATTGCGTTTACCTCTGAAAGGTACCGGTGTTAAATAAGGCGAATCCGTTTCTAAAACCATATATTTTAAATCGATTTGCTCAAGTACTTCGGCCAGTCCCGATTTTTTATAAGTAAGCACCCCTCCTATTCCCAAATAAAATCCTGCTGCAATTATTTCTTTGGCATTTTCCACCGTTCCTCCAAAGCAATGAAAAATACCCCTTACACCTTGTGGCACAAATTCTTTAACCACATCAATCGTTTCCTGCATTGCATTACGGGTATGAATAACAATGGGCAGATTATATTGTAAAGACCATTCAATCTGCAACCTGAATGCCTGGTACTGCTGTGTTATAAAGGTTTTATCCCAGTAAAAATCCAAGCCTATTTCTCCTATTGCTGCAAATTTTCTTTTTGCCAACCAGCCTTTAACAACAGCCAGTTCATCTAAATAATTTGCTTTTACAGAGCATGGGTGTAATCCCATCATAGCAAAACATTTTTCCGGAAAATTACTTTCCAGCAAAAACATATTTTCAGTTTCTGCACTGTCAATAGCCGGTAAATAAAATTTATCAATGCCTTCAGCAGCAGCCCTTTTCATTACCTCTGTTATATCGTTTTTAAACTCATCCAGGTATAAATGACAATGTGTATCTACAATCATACGTTAGTTTGAAATGCAAAAATGCTTAAAAATAATTTAACGATTCTTTAAACTATGCATTTCCTATGCAGTCATAGACCTGTTCAATTTATTCACCTTTAATTTTTAAATTTTATTATTTATGAAAAAGACTTTAAACATCAGCAAATGGCTTCTGGCATTCAGCCTTATAGGAGCCATCACAATTACAAGTTGTAAAAAAGAAGAAAGCATCAGTCCGCTTACCACTACTGAAACAGACCCTGTTGAATTGGCTGCCACCCAGGAAGCTACTACGCAGGAAGCTGAAACAGAAGCACAGTTTGATGATGTATTTAACATTACCGCCAGTATGAACAAAAGCGAAGTTGGCGAAGACCTCGGTGTAAGTGCCAATGTATCGGGCTTATTTGAATTGGGAAGCACAACAACTGCAAACACTGCCCGTTGTTTTACCATTACTGTGGTTCCAAACATTCCGCATGTTTTTCCAAAAACGGTAACCATTGATTTTGGAACCGGTTGTCTTGGCCGTGATGGAAAGTACAGAAAAGGCAAGATTGTATCTATTTACACCAATCCAATGGTTGTACCAGGTGCAAAAGTATCTACAACATTTGTAGGTTATTATGTAGATAGCTTTAAAATTGAAGGCACCCACATTACTGAAAATACCAGCACTTCTAACATGCAGGGCTGGAAGAATAAAGTAATTAATGGCAAAATAACCAATACCAACACCAACAGGTGGAGAATGTGGAACAGTGTTAAAGATGTTTTACAGGTTGCCGGTAATGGCACTCCAAACTTTCCACTGGATGATATTTACAAAATTGACGGTGCTGCAACTGGTTCAAATTCAGGTGGGCATACCTGGTCATCGCTTATTGTTGAATCTTTAATTAAGAAATTTACCTGCCCATGGATAGTTCAGGGAAAGGTAAGGTTAAACAGAGATGGCAGGGCTGCATTGCTGGATTATGGAAATGGGAACTGCGATAATCAGGCTATTATTTATATTAATGGAGTACCGCATATTATAACCCTGTAAAAAACTGTTAAAGAAATTGTTGCTAATTTAATAACAACAATGTACTTTAGAGGCAGTTTTCATAGGGTACGGATTAAAAACGGGCCAGGGTTTCTACCCCGGCCCAATTTTTTTTATCTACCTGAAAGAATTAAAAATATTATTATTCGCAGACAATTTTTTCAAATTGATACCCATTATCAGAAAAATATTTTAATACACGTGGCAAGGTAAACTGCAATCTTTCAAAAGCCTTCCCGCTATCATGAAATACAATAACAGAGCCGCTTTCTGTATTATTTACTACATTATTATAACACTGCTCCGGTGTAATATTTACATCAAAATCACCACTTAGTACGCTCCACATTACTACTTTAAAAGATTCATTTAGTTTTTTCAGATTTTTTATCTGCTTAAGGGTTATTCTGCCATATGGAGGCCTGAATAAATCGGAATCAATAAACATTCGGGCTTCTGCAATATTTTGCAAGTATTTCGCATTATTGGTTTTCCAGCCATCCAGGTGATTGTGGGTATGGTTTCCAACGGCATGTTCTTCATCAATAATGCGATTATATATCAACCGGTTTTCCACTACATTTTTCCCAATACAAAAGAATGTAGCTTTGGCATTGTATTTGAGCAATTCATCCAGCACAAAAGGGGTAACCAGTGGGTGAGGGCCATCATCAAAAGTCAGGTAAATGGCTTTTTTTATCCGGGGCATCTCCCAGATTAGGCCGGCAAACAATTTCTTTACCCAATCAGGCGTTTTTGAAATGTAAAACATGCGGCAAATTAAATTTTAAACCCGATTAAACCATTATTTATAGATCAAGTCTTACCTGAACGAAAATCTAAAAATCAACTCTTAAAATTAAAATTTATGAAAATTAAACAATTTCTGTTTGCCATTGCCGTGGTTTCATTGGCCATTGGCTTTAACTCCTGTAAGAAAAATAATGAAACAACGGCCGAAGAATTTGAAAACACTTTTCAAATAAGTGCTGATCAGGCTGTTACCAATAACCTGTCTCAGGATGCTGAGGATGTATTTTTAGAAATTGCGCAGGATAATAGTTTGGCCGGTAATTTTGCTCCGGAGCCTGTAAACAATTTTATACCATGTGCTACTATTACCATTACCCCTGCTTCAGGATTTCCTAAAACAATTGTAATCGATTTTGGCGTATCCTGCACCCACAATAATATAACCCGCAGTGGTAAAATAAATATTTTTCTTACCGATTCGGTAAGAAAGTCGGGCAGTCAAGCTACCATGACTTTTACCAATTATTTTGTTAATCTGTATAAGGTAGAAGGAACAATCACCTGGACCAACACGAGTACAGCAACTACCAGAAGCTGGACAAGGGTTACTACAGGGGGAAAGATAACAGCACCAGATGCAAGGTTCTGGACACATGAAGGTAACAGGACTGTAACACAAACTGCAGGTGTTGGTACACCAACTCCAACAGATGATGTATTTTCTATTTTCCCTGGTACGCATACAGTTACAAACTCATCTAACATCAGCAGAACATGCACTATCCTGGAAGCGCTGCAAAGAAAAGTTGCCTGCCCAAATATTGATAATGGTAAAATAAAAGTACAAGGGCCAAATCATTATGCAACCATCGATTTTGGATATGGCACACCCTGCGATAACCTGGCTTCTTTATCAATTGATGGCAGAGCACCACGTACTATTACATTACGCTAATTTTTTAATTTAAGATTTTATATACAACCGTCCCTGCATTGTATAGGGACGGTTTTTTTATGTCTTCATTTTAAACCTTTATGCCGCTTATCTTTGCAGCATGAGTAAAGTAAGAGTAAGATTTGCACCCAGTCCAACCGGTGGCTTACATTTAGGCGGAGTACGTACTGTTTTATATAATTACCTGTTTACCAAAAAACATGGCGGCGATTTTGTAATACGCATAGAGGATACCGATCAAACCCGTTTTGTAGCTGGTGCAGAGCAATATATTTTTGACTGCCTGAAATGGTGTGGGATGGAACCTGACGAAAGCCCTTTTCAGGGAGGGCCATATGCCCCGTACCGCCAGAGTGAAAGAAAAGAAGATTACAGACAATATGCTGAGCAATTGATAAAAGATGGCTTTGCCTATTATGCATTTGATACACCGGAGGAACTGGAAAAAATGAGGATCGATTTTAAAACTCCGGAAAATCCTTCTCCCCAGTATGATGGCAGCATACGAATGCAGATGAAAAATTCGCTGACCTTACCCGCCGAAGAAGTAAAAAAATTACTAGATGAAAATGCCCGTCATGTAGTTCGTATAAAAATGCCTGCCAATGAAACAATCTCCTTTACTGATATGATACATCACGAAGTGAGTTTTAATTCGTCTCTGGTTGATGATAAAGTGCTGCTGAAAGCCGATGGTATGCCAACTTATCACCTGGCAGTTGTGGTAGATGATTATTTAATGCAGATAACCCACGCTTTTAGAGGTGAAGAATGGCTGAGCAGCGCCCCCGTTCATGTTTTATTGTGGAAATATCTTTTTGGTTTGGAGAATATGCCTCAATGGGCACACCTTCCTTTAATACTTGGGCCCAGCGGAAAATTAAGCAAGCGTGACGGTGCAAAATATGGCTTTCCGGTATTTGCGATGAACTGGACCGACCCAAAAACAAATGAACTTACAGAAGGATTTAAAGAAAGAGGATTTTTACCCGAAGCATTCATTAACCTGCTGGCAGTATTAGGCTGGAATGACGGCACAGAACAGGAATTATACAGCATGGAAGAACTGATAGAAAATTTCAGCATAGACCGTGTGCATGTAGCCGGAGCCAAATTCGATTTTGAAAAAGCCAGATGGTTCAATCACGAATGGATAAAAAAATTACCGGTTAGCAATTACCAGCAAAGAGTTAAAGAAATATTTGAATCAAAAAATATAGCTGTCAACGATGATACACATTTCAGTAAAATACTTGAATTGGTAAAAGAACGTTGTACTTTGCTTACTGATTTTTTTGACCAGGCCGTTTTCTTTTATCAAACTCCTGCTACTTATGACGAAGCGGCTGTTAAATCCAAATGGGATGCTGGTAAACAGGATTTTTTTACAGAACTGATCAACAGGTACAATAGCATTTCCGAATGGAAAATTGAAGGCATAGAAAATGAATTTAAGAACCTGGCAACAGAAAAAAATATTAAAATCGGCGAATTACAAATGATATTACGGGTTATTTTAGTGGGTTCAAAAATGGGGCCCGGTGTTTTTGTAATAGCAGAAACCATTGGCAAAGCCGAAACAATAAACAGAATAGAAAAAGCCCTGATTAATTTTTCTATATTTTAAACCTGTACAGATAAAAATAGTCTATCCTAAAAATTATATAATGAAACAACTGCTTTCAGCCATTGCAATTCTCAGTTTTATTGCCTGCAATAAATCATCTACCGGTACCTTAACACCCATTGTTACGGTGGATAGTTTTATAGTATCTGTAAACAATGGCTATGGTGCAGGCAAATACAAAATTGGCGACACGGTAGATATCTTCAGTATTGCCTACGGCGATAATCAGCAATTTGATAAATGGAGTGGCGATGTTTCTTTATTGAATGCATTTGAAGAATGGCATAGCTGGTTTATTATGCCCAACAGGAATGTTTCCTTTACCGGCAGTTTAAGAACAATTACACCGGTTACTTTAAATTTTGAAATGATCAGGGGAAGAGACAGAATGAAGCCGGTTTATTCTTTTTTTCCCGCCGGACATAAAGGATTTGTTTACCTGCTGCATGGCACCGGTGGTACTGCGCTAAACACAGCTACCAGTTACGAGTTTAAACAACTGATAAAGGACCTGGTTACCGATAATTTTGGCATTATCATTACCGAATGCGAAGAAGCAACCACCGGAGTGGATGTCAATGCTGATGGCAAATTAAGATGGCTGGTATCGCCTGCCGACTCTGTTACCAATATTGATTATGCCAATATAAAAATTTTAACCGATACATTTTACAACCGTGGCGTAACCAATCGCAGTAAACTACGTTATTCAGTAGGCATGAGCAATGGTGGTAATTATTCCGCCTATCTTTCGGCCTATTACAAACACAAAGCAGGAGTTAGTTATTGTGCCCAGGCAGGAGCTGTTGCACTAATTACAACTACACCGCTTCAATTTTGTATGGCCCGGTACGACAATAATGAAAATGTTGGATCTGCAGGAAATGCCGCCGCATTATCCAACTCACAAACAATCAACAGCCGTGGGGTTTGCAGTAAATATTTTATTAAAGAACATGCGCCTTTGTACGCCGGGCGTTTTGCAAGAAGAGGCGATATTTCAATTGCTAAATCTGCCGCTGTTTTTAATGAACTGAAGTCGAAAGGCTATCTCACCAATAAAAATTATTTTATCGGTTTTTCTGATGCGCTGGTAACTGCATACCAGGCAAACCCTGCAGCCTTTCCCGAAATCAATAGTTTAACTCCTTTACAAAAACTTTTTGTTGTTGAACAGATTGATCTGTCTGTTTCTGACCACCAGATGTACAGTGATTATAACAAAGCAACGCTTAAGTTTTTTAATACCCAGTGTTTGTAATAAACCAACGGGTTTTAAAATTGAAAAAAGGTATCGGGCAAACCTACTCTTCGGGAGATGAATACCATTTACGGTATAGCCGTTTAAAAACAGGCTGCATTAAAACCAACAGTATAACAGACCCCGCAATTTCAGCAATTAAAAAATAAAGGGCATTTGTTTCAGCGTCAGAATGACCGTAATCGTTTATTGCATATCTATTCCGGTATTGCATTGCCCTGTTAAGTGCTGTAAAAATTAACGGTACAAAAGGCGTCATAAATAAAAACAGGTTTAAAGCAATGCCCTGTGGTGCATTACGGATATTGGTTTTAAAAATTGACAAAGCCAGTATTGCAAAAAGTATATAATACAAAATCATAAAAGAAAGTACGGTAATTTCCTCGTTACCACTAAAAATTACCAATATCAAGCCCGAAATAATTGTAAGTAAAACGCCTGTAAGCACTGATAAAAAGAAAGTCTTTACAGTGCTGTGTCTAAAAATAAAAACCAGCATGGTAAGTAACAAAGCTGTGTAATAAAATACACGCAGATAAATTGGCCAGGCTGTTTTCCAAACATACTTTTTCTGCACAACGTTATCTATACCATTGCTTATTCTGTATAAATCAAACTTTCTCTTGATTTTTGTATCGTAATCGATCTTTTCATTATTATCATAGTACGGCTCTCCTTCATAATAAGGGCTGCTTACTGCATATTTGGTTTTAAGATCCTGCATTCGTTTAAGTAAAGCAGGTCTGTCAGGTTTTTGATAATTTTTTAAATTAAGATTATAAATAGCTGCAGAGCTTAACAATTTTACTCCCGAATATTCATCGGCACTATAAGAACTTACAAACCGGTAATCGGGGCATTCGTAGAAAACATACAACGAATCGTTTATTTTTAAAAGGCTGTCGGCAGTAATTAATTTACTATGCAATTCAACCGTATCAATGATTCTAAATCTGGGTGCTACATATTGAATAGTTTCTTCTGCCACACTATCAACAGAAACACTTTCATCTGCCTCAACAAACTGTGGAGGATTTAATTCCTCCACTACACGACAGGTATCAACCTTCCACTCCAACGGCAATAAATTATACTCCAATCTACAGGCATTTATATTTAACTCATTGATGTCTTTTACAATTTCCTCATTTCCAAATTGCTGGTTGGCCCTCATGGTTTCTACTGCCGATGGAATAAAACATACAGCTACCATGGCCCCGATGCAGATAAAATACAAAAGAAAATTTTTTAACCCGTCCATGACAAACCAATTACCATAACGTTTAAACACATTAAACCGCAATAAATAAATCAGCCAGAATACAAAGCCCACAAAAACAATAAGACTCACAAATACATTCCAGCTGGTGATATTGCTGTACTGTTTTGCATCAAAAAAAACAAAATAGCAAAACACAAATAACAGCAGGGCAAACACAGTTGAAAAATAAAGCACCAGGTGCGTTCTGGAAGCCCAGGTACCGGGTTTATTGCGTAACAGTTTATCATCAACCTTTTGTAAAAACGACGGAACGAATGGCCTTTTACTCATTTATAAAGTATTGCAGTTATTAAAAAAATCGTTTGGTGCTGTAAGTAATATCCCGAAAATAAGTGATTTCAATTTTTGCATCAATCATCTTGCTAATAATTTCCTGAGATGAAAGCTGATTAGAGATAATGGTATAAAATCCTCCATTAAACTGCAGTCCTATATTTCCCTCTCCAAATAAACCAACAATACTTTCCCTGTCTGATTTCGTTTCAAATTCCACAGCAATGCTGGTAATTTTTCCTTGGGTATCGTTGCTTTTGTAGATACAATTGCCCTGCTTTATAAAAATTACATCGTCTGCAACTTTTTCCACTTCGTGTAATTGCTGTGAGCTGAGTATAATACCCATGGGGTTATGAGCACCCCTGGCCATAAAAATTAAATCGGTTAAAATGGTTTGCTGTGCATTAATATCCAGGTTGGCTAAAGGCTCGTCTAAAACCAACAGGCGTGGTTTTTGTAAAAGTATCCGGGCAATTTCAAAGCGGGTACGGTAGCCGCTGCTTATTTGATCCCAGGTAAGATGTGCATAGCTGCTGAGGTTTAATCTTTCCAGCATAAAATTTACCATCAAATTATTTTTACTGCCGTTAACACCGGCAATGGCAGCACTGAAATGCAGGTTATCCTTCAACATACCATACCACTTTGGTATGCGTTGCGGAATAAAAGCAATATGATTTTTGATGGCATACGCATCCGGATTATTCAACAGGTGGTATTTAATAACTCCGTTGTTTAAACCCAGTTGCCCGGCCAGGCAACGCAGTAAAGTTGTTTTGCCATTACCGTTTTCGCCCACAACGCCTAAAACTTTTCCGGTATTAACTGTAAGATCAATTGGCTTAAGACTAAAGCTGCCATTGTTATATTTTTTAGAAATATGCGCTGCACTGATTAATAGTTTATTCTGCTCACTATTACCGGAGTCAATTGCTGAAGCTTCCTGTAAAATGCTTTCAGCTTTATCAATAAAATTATCAGGCAAAGTTTTTCCGGATTCTGCATTCGCATGCTGGTGATATTCCCTGCTCCAGTTAATTGCTTTTTCAATTAAAACATCATTGTCCGAGTCCAGGCAAAGATCAAGTGTTCTCCGTACAGCAACCGAATAGTCGCCATGTTTTAAATAAGATGAAATTTCGGCAGCAGATTTATTCATACAATTGTTGGTTGGGTATGTATAGTGCAAAATAGCAAAGTATTACAGATATTTATTGAATAGACTTACTTTTACAAAAGTTTTATACAATTAGTTATGGAGAAAAACAGACCTGTACGTGTTTTAGTTGCCAAAGTTGGTTTAGATGGACACGACCGTGGCGCTAAAGTAATTGCCACAGCCTTACGGGATGCAGGTATGGAGGTGATATACACTGGCTTGCGCCAAACGCCCGAAATGGTTGTAAATGCTGCCTTGCAGGAAGATGTGGATGCTATTGGTGTAAGCATACTGAGCGGCGCACACAATACTGTTTTTCCAAAAATCATTGCCCTGATGAAAGCAAAAGAAATGAATGATGTGTTGCTTACCGGTGGTGGCATTATTCCGGAAGAAGACATGGCAGCGTTGAATAAAATGGGCGTAGGGAAATTATTTGCACCCGGTGCCACCACATCCGAAATTGCAGATT
>JANMWP010000253.1:0-12208 GCA_031394065.1 Chitinophagaceae bacterium | reverse complement strand
TTTATCATCATCTGCATCGGTTAATAAAACAATTTGTTGCAGGTAAGCACCCAGGCCTTTATCACCTACTTCTCCATCTTCTTCATTCATGGGTGTTTCAGTAAACTCTTTAATAGAGTTTAAAAGTTCCTGTACGTTTTCATAGCGGGCTAAGCCTTCGGTTGTTTTATCATTAAATAATTCTTTAACGATGTTGGTACTTTTGCCAACAATTATTGCCAGGTCGTAAGCATTCTTTTTTTGCAATTCACTCTGAAACATTTTAATCATCGTAACAAAGTTGTCAATACTTTCCAGGGTTCCGCTTTTATAACCATACATGGCAGCATTGCCGATGATATCCCACATGCTCAGGTTATTCTCATTGGCAAAAAGTACGGCTTTATCAACCGTTGTTTTACCAATGCCCCTGGCAGGGAAATTGATAATACGTTTTAGCGCTTCTTCATCCCGGGGGTTAACAACCAATCTTAAATAAGCAATAAAATCTTTTACTTCTTTACGTTGATAAAAACTCATGCCCCCATAGATGCGATAAGCAATGCCCATGCGGCGCAGCGCTTCTTCAAAACTGCGGCTCTGTGCATTGGTGCGATATAAAATGGCAAAATCTTTATTGTAATAATGATTGCGGAGTTTTTGTTCCTGTATGGTATCGGCTACCATTTTTCCTTCGTCATTATCCGTCATGGTACGCACCAGGTTTATTTTTTCTCCTTCGGCATTAACAGTAAATAATTTTTTTTCTATTTGTCCTTTGTTATTGCCAATCACTTCGTTGGCAACGTGTAAAATATTTTGAGTGCTGCGGTAATTCTGCTCCAACTTTACCAGCTTCACTTCATCATAATCTTTTTGAAACTGTAAAATATTTTCGATGGTAGCGCCGCGAAAGCTGTAAATACTTTGTGCATCATCACCCACCACACAAACGTTTTCATGCATGGCACCAAGCAGTTTAATGATTTCGTACTGGGCCGTGTTGGTATCCTGGTATTCATCAATCATGATGTATTTAAACTTGCGCTGGTACTTGCTCAGTGCATCCGGAAAGTTTTTTAACAGGATGTACATTTTAAACAACAGGTCATCAAAATCCATAGCGCCGTTTTTAAAACAACGCTTTGTGTATGCATCATAAATTAATCCAATTGCCGGGCGGTTACTTCTTGCATCTTCCTGTTGTAGGGCCCAGTCGTTCATATATTCTGCAGGGCCAATCAATGAATTTTTTGCGGAGGAAATTCTATTATAAACTACATTTGGTTTGTAATGTTTATCATCCAAAGCCAATTCGTTGATGACTGTTTTAACTACGCTTTTTGCATCATCTGTATCGTAGATGGTAAAGTTTGATGGATAGCCGAGCTTAGGAGCTTCGGCCCGGAGTATCCTTGCAAATACGCTATGAAAAGTACCGATGTATAAATTCCTGGCTTCGGTATTGCCCAAAATTCTTTCCACCCGTTCTTTCATTTCGGCAGCTGCCTTATTGGTAAAAGTAAGTGCCAGTATGTTAAAGCTGTCAACCTTGTGTGCAGCCATCAGGTGTGTAATACGTGTGGTAAGCACTTTTGTTTTGCCGCTGCCGGCCCCGGCAATAATCATGATAGGGCCGTTCACATGCATTACAGCCTCCCGTTGTGGTTCGTTCAGTTCATCTAAATACTTCATTGGGCGAAGGTACGAATGCATTGGAAGCAGAAATCTGCACTCAAATTTTCTTTTATGATTTTACTTTTAAAAACAAAACATAAACAGTATATTTAATATCATTAAATCTTACCATTATGCCTTTTTTCGATTTTCACTGCCACCCCGGTTTAAAGTCCCAGTTTTCTAAACCTGCGCAAAACCATCTCCCTGGGATTATATTGATGCTAAGCTTGCTGTCGCAAAAGGTTGGAGCATAAAAATTAACAGCCTGTTTAATGAAGTGCTCAACTCTCAATCGAATCTTACTCAATTATTTCAAAACGATGTAAGGATGATTGGTGTAATACTGCATGCACCTGAACAAAAAATTGGCAAAGTACTGGGCGAAAAAAGTATTGTGAATAAGGGAAAAATAAATCTTATTGATAAAACCCAGTTGACTTACCTGACAACCGGTGTTCATTCTTTTGAATTGATAACCGAAGAATTGAAATGGCTTACCACAGCGGTTTCGCCCATACCTGGCGCTACATTTAAAATTGTAAAAAAAGCATCCGACTTTGATGAAGCAGAGCAGAACACGGTGTTTGGGGTTATCATTGTTGAAGGCCTGCATTGCTTTTTTGCTGATCCTTTTGCCTTGGATGCAAAAGAAAAATTCACTAAAAACTTTTATGATTTTACTGCTGATAACACGGTGGTATCTATGAATATCTGCCACATGCAGCAAAACAGGTTTTGTAATTATGCTTATGGTATCCAGCTTTTTAATCCGGCATTTTTTTATCCAACAGAGCATGGAATTACAACATGGGGCAATGAGGTAATTAATTTAATGATTAGCAAAAAAATACTGGTTGATATAAAACACATGAGTTTAAGAGCAAGGCTGGATCTATACCTTATGTTTAAACTTGATGATGCAGTTCCTAAATATTTACAACCTCTAATTTGTACACATGCCGGCACAACAGGGTTGCCAATTATAGACCGTATAAAGTATATACAGCGCATTCCGGAAGATAAAGGACCGGTGTACGAAGTTATGTACCTGAAACCCAAAAGCAGGTTTTATGATGATGTTTACCACAATTGCAGCAGCATTAATTTATATGATGAGGATATAGAAAATATATTTTTATCGGAAGGGATTATTGGCCTTTCGTTCGACCAGCGTATTTTGGGTTTTGCAGATGACAGCGGACTAACAAATGTAATAGTACCACATGATGTGGAATACATCAGTCATCTGGAAGCTGATTTCTTTTTTGGCCCTACACCTGCAAAGCTTCATGTATGGTCTGATGACACCAATGTATGGGCCAGTGAGGATTTTGATGTGGTGGCCAAAGCTGTGTATCCGGATTTGCACCGGAAATTCCTGATCAATAATATCCTGCATATTTTATGGGTGGCCAGCAAACATGCATCAATAGGTTTGTCAAAAGCAGCAAAACAAATTTGTATTGGTACCGATTTTGACGGACTGATAAATGCCATTGATTGCTGTAAAGATGCAAACGGGTTGCAACAACTTAAAGATGACATGCGTGATGAACTGGCAGAAGGATTAAACAATAATGGATTTCATGCACTTAATGTAGATGTGTTACTGGATGATATTTTTTATAATAATGGAAAGGATTTTATGCTAAAACGGCTTCGGGAAATGAAGGGATAGCAAGCAAAAAAAGCATTAAAGAAAAACTACAAGTCTTCGTAAATACCATCACGATATTATTATTTATAAGTATATATAGGCAAAAAAGGGTGTTTTTACCCCCTTTTATTACCACTTTGAGGTATTTTTTATATCGAAAAACTATCTTCTATTTGTCTATTGATTTTAAACGCAAGCCTTTCTGAAAATCATACAAAAATATCAGGCCCGTTTTTAAGCCCGAACCTTTTGAGAACAAAGGGATCTTTCCTTTGAGGATTTTTCTCATGCTTGAACACATCCCCGTCCCGATTCCTCGGGATGGGTCTTTTTTTTAAGCCCAACCAAGCAACTAAAAATATTATCAAAAAAATACTAAAATAATTAGTGTTAATAAAATTAAACCCATATCTTTGGTTCCGAATTTACATTTACATCGCAAAACCAGATACATCAATTAAAAATTCAGAAAAATGAGCAAAACAGAAAATTTAGAAAAAACAGAAAAATTTAAGGCACTTAAATTAACGATGGACAAAATCGATAAAGATTTTGGCAAAGGATCGGTAATGATGATGAGCGATAAGGGAATTGTTGAACAGGAAGTTATTTCAACTGGCTCAATTGGCCTGGATATGGCATTGGGTATTGGGGGCTTGCCCAAAGGAAGAGTGGTTGAAATTTATGGCCCGGAAAGCTCAGGTAAAACAACACTGGCTATTCATGTAATTGCAGAGGCACAAAAGAAAGGGGGTATGTGTGCATTTATTGATGCAGAGCATGCGTTTGATAGTGTATACGCACAGAAGTTGGGTGTTGATATTGACAATTTATTAATCTCACAACCTGATTATGGCGAGCAGGCACTGGAAATTGCAGACCGCTTAATACTTTCCGGAGCTTTGGATGTGGTTGTTATTGATTCAGTAGCAGCACTGGTTCCTAAAAGCGAACTGGAAGGCGAAATGGGCGACAGTAAAATGGGTTTACAGGCAAGGCTTATGAGCCAGGCACTAAGAAAATTAACGGCAACTATTCATAAAACAAACAGTTGCTGCATTTTCATTAACCAGTTGCGTGAAAAGATCGGTGTTATGTTTGGTAATCCCGAAACTACTACTGGTGGTAATGCATTAAAATTCTATGCATCAGTTCGTTTAGATATTCGCCGCATGGCTCAAATTAAAGACGGCGATGACGCTATTGGCAACCATGTAAAAGTAAAAGTTGTAAAAAATAAAGTAGCACCGCCTTTCAGATTGGCAGAGTTTGATATTATTTATGGTGAAGGTATTTCTAAAGTGGGCGAAATTATTGATATGGGCGTTGACCTTGGTATTGTGCAAAAAAGCGGTAGCTGGTTTAGTTACAATAACGATAAACTGGGCCAGGGGCGTGAATCGGTTAAGCAATTGATGCTGGATAATCCCGAAATGGCCAATGAGATTGAAGCTAAGATCAGGGAAAAAATTAAAGAAATGCAATCGGCTTAATAGCCTGTTTAAAATAAATGCTTATTGGGTTAGTAAGTATAAAGCTATTGTATGTAAAAATGCAATAGCTTTTTTTATTCGCTTACTTTTGTCCGCAGGATACTTTTGTCCGCAGGATACTGTTGGCCTGCAGTATCCTGCGAACAGCTTAAAAAAATTACTTGAACAAAAGAAGCATTGCACATATAGCATTGATTTTTACAAACATCTTCTTTGCTATAAACCTTTCTGCTGTAAAGCACCTTACCAACAATCACCTGGTACAGGCATTTGGTTTAAATGTAGTGAGGGTTGGTATAAGTGTACTGTTATTTTGGGCCTTATATTTATTAAGGCCTGTAAGTATTAAAATAGAAAAATCAGACAGGATGCGGCTATTCCTTTGTGCCGTGGCAGGCATTGCCATTAACCAATTACTTTTTATTAAGGGGCTTTCGCTAACCTATCCTATTCATGCCGCCCTTTTATTACTTATTACGCCTATCCTGATTGTTTTTATTGCTGCGTGGATTTTGAAGGAACGCCTGGGCCTTTTAAAAGTAATCGGTTTGGCATTGGGTATTTCGGGTGCACTGGTTTTGGTTTTAGCAAAAGATAGTTCTGGCAGTGGAGACAATGTTTTGCTTGGGGACTTATTTATCATCATCAACGCCATATCTTATACTATTTATTTTATTATAGTAAAACCATTAATGGTTAAATATAATGCAGTTGTTGTGTTAAGATGGGTTTTTACAATCGGCTTGGTTTTAGTGCTTCCTTTTGGCTGGGTAGAGTTTACCGAGATTCCCTGGGAGCTGTACACTGCTGTTGATTTCACAAGCATGGGACTTATTGTTATAACCGGTACGTTCCTGGCCTATTTATTTAATCTGTATGGGATAAAAATACTAGGCCCCTCGGTTGCCGGTTTTTATATTTATACGCAACCTGTTTTTGCTGCATTAATTGCTATGTTTTTTTTACATGAACAATTGGCATTGTATAAAGTTATTGCTGCAATACTTATTTTTAGCGGCGTGTTCTTGGCAAATAAACAATTTAGAAAAGAATAGTTTATTGTATAAACAAAACACAACAGCCGTTTAGTTACACTTGTTATATTTTTTAATAACCTGCTTCATGCTGTAATCACGATATGTCAATAAATTCCACATAGCCTGGGGGATTTTTTTACAATTTCCCATGATTGAGTACAGCTGATTTACATAGCCTTTATCTTCAGCAATTTGTACCCTGGATTTGTCTCCCCGGTATTTTGCACGGTCATCATTATAATTAGCAAGCCCGCCCTGCAAATAATAACGAACTACCAGTTGTATCGGTTTAGAGTCTGATGGCGTTTTATAAAAATAAAATGGCGTTTTAAAACTATTTGTTACATAGTATAAATTAATTTTAGGAGTTGTGTAAATCTCTTCAAGAATCATTACAGTGTCAATCGAACCTTTGTTAATATAATCCAGTTCCAGGTCTCCAAGGTTATCGCTGTATGTCAGCAAATTACAGCTAACAACAGTATTGCCTCTATAATTACTGCTTTTTATGCTCAAAACATCAGATGCATTAATCGCAGAAGACGCCAATCCGTTTACATAAAATAATTTACTCTTCAGCTTTATATCTCCCCAAACGGTATCTCCATTATTCTTAACTAAATAATCTCCTTTTTGACAAATGCCCGTTAATGATACAAAACACGCAATAAAAATGAATAATAATTTCATAAAAAGTTATTTTAAACAATTTCATAAAAGAGAACAACAATGTAAGTTAGCGATAATAGAGTGTAATAATATTTCTCAACTTCTTATTACAAACGAAAAAATTAATTGTTTGGTTGTGCAGATAAGAAATTGTTACGGGACTAAATAATACTAAAAATCTTTTTTTGGATAATCAAAGAACAAAAAATCTTTTTTGGCTTTATTGAAATACGGCCAATCAGTAACATCTGCTGTTATAGCAAAGATGGAACAGGTAGGCATGTTGTCAACCCGGGTTTTGGTATTGAGGCTGTTTACAAAATAGGTTATACCGGGATTATGAGCAAAAAAAGCAACCGTATTCAGTTCGTCAGGCAGCTTTAAAATCTCTTCATAAAAAACCTCAGGAGCGGCATGGTATAAGGCAGAAATAAAAATAATTTCAGTTGCAGGTATATTTAAAGTTGTTGCAAATATTTCGGCGGTCTTTTTTGCTCTTACTGCAGGACTGGCAACTAACGCATCAATTTTTATTTTTTTATCCAGTAAACGGTTTGCCATCATCGGCGCATCTGATTTGCCCCTTTCATTAAGCGGACGTTCAAAATCGTTGCCAAAAAAACTTTGATCACTTTTGGCATGGCGAATAATAAAAAGTGTTTTCAATAGCCTGTTTTTATAAAAGTATAAAATTTTTCAACAATCCTGCCATTGGGAAACCAAACTTCCTCAACTTTACAGGCAAAACCGTTTATGTATCAACTTTTTTTACGCATATTATCTTTTACAGTTGTTATACTCATTTCATTTTCATGTGCTGTAACAAAAAGAGCAACAAAGGCAGCTATTAATATCAGCAGCCTCAAATACTTAGGTGCTTATGAAATTCCTTACGATTTTAAATATAAAAATACCATAGTTGGAGGCTTATCGGGTATTGACTTCGATGCAAAGCATGATCTGTATTATTTGATAAGCGATGACAGGGCCGATAAAAATCCGGTACGTTTTTATTGTGCCAGAATATTTTTTACGCAAAACGGAATTGATAGCCTGGTATTTACTGATGTAATAAACATATTGCAACCTGATGGCAGTATTTATCCCAACAGAAGCCAGGATCCTTTTAAGAACCCTGATCCCGAAGCAATCCGCTACAATCCATTGAGCAGACAACTGGTTTGGAGCAGTGAGGGTGAAAGGGTTTTAAAATCAAAAGATAATGTATTGGTTAACCCTTCTGTATTGCTTATTGAACCTAACGGGAAATATATAGATAGTTTTGCTTTGCCCGCAAACATGGTAATCAATACAACAGAAAAGGGGCCAAGAAGAAATGGGGTGTTTGAAGGCATGAGTTATGCGGATAATTATAAAACCCTTTTTGTAAATATTGAAGAGCCTTTGTTTGAAGATGGCCCGAGGGCTGATACTGTCGAAAACAATGCTTTTATAAGAATAATAAAGTTTGATGTGATGGATAAAAAATGCATTGCCCAATATGCCTATAAATTAGAAAAGATTGCTTATGCTCCAAAGCCGGACTCGGCCTTTAAAATTAACGGCGCATCAGATATTCTTAGTCTGGGTAATAATAAATTACTGGTAATGGAACGGTCTTCTTCAAAAGGAAGAGATCCATGTACCATTAAACTTTTTATCGCTGATTTAAATGGCGCAACCGACATCAGTTTCACAACACTTAAAAACAACCGGTCTTTTATTGCAGCCCAAAAAACGTTGTTATTGAATATGGATGACCTGGGTTTTTATACAGATAATTTAGAAGGGGTAACTTTTGGCCCGCTTTTACCCAACGGACATAAGACTTTATTATTTGTAGCAGATAATAATTTTAGTAATACAGAAATAACACAGGTATTGTTATTTGAAGTGTTGGAATAATGGAAAATTTTACAAATGGCTTTTCAAATCAGCAGCATTAAGTTAGCTTTGAGTTTAAATATTTTAAGATGAGCATTACCAGATTTAAAAAAGCAGCATTAATTACTTTGTTTTTGTATTTGCCTTTTTGCAGCATGGCATGGGGTGTACTGGGCCATCGCATTGTGGGCCAGATTGCAGACTCTTATCTTACCAAAAACACCAGGCGTGAAATTTTTAAGATACTGGGTAATGAATCGGTTGCTATGGCGAGTAACTGGCCCGATTTTATAAAATCAGATCCTGCTTACAAATATCTGGATATCTGGCATTACATTAATTTGAAAGCCGGGCTTAATGAAACAGACTTGAAGAATTATTTAGCTACAGATACGGTAGCCGATGCCTACACAAAAATAAACTGGTTAACGGGCCAGCTAAAAAATAAGGAACTGGAACAGGATAAAAAAGTTTTATACCTGCGCCTGCTGATACATATTGTGGGTGATATTCATCAACCCCTGCATATTGGCAGGCCTGAGGACCGCGGAGGAAACGGGGTAAAAGTAAATTGGTTTAAAGACCCTTCAAACCTGCATTCGGTTTGGGATTCAAAGCTGGTTGATTTTCAGCAATTGAGTTATACCGAATATGCATCTTCTATTAATTATACAACCAAAGCGCTGAGAAAGGAATGGCAGGCCCAACCGGTTAGTGACTGGATCTGGCAATCGTACCAGTATGCTGAAAAAATTTATACAGATACAAAACCAGACTCAAATTTGAGTTACGAGTATAATTTTAATTTCATAGGCGTTGTTAACCAACAGCTGTTAAAGGGCGGTGTTCATTTAGCTGGTTTGCTGAATGAAATTTTTCAGTAAACTTAAAAATGCAGGCTTAAAAAACTGTTTTCATACTAAGATTTCCTCAACACAAAACTCATAACCCCAAACTCAAAAGACTAATAGCCTCTTACATTCTTACCTTCCATATAATTCATGAAGGCTTTGTTGCAAACCCGGTTGCCACCGGGAGTAGGATATTTACCGGTAAAATACCAATCGCCTAAATTGGTTGGGCAGGCTTCATGCAACGATTCAATGGTTTGATAAATTACACTTACCGGAATTTTAATATCGGTAGCGGTAATCAATTGAGCAATTTTATTTGAAATATCTTCAGGCGTAAATGTTTTGTACAATTGCTGCACAATGTTTGCAGTATGTAGCTGATTGTTACGTTGCAGCTCTTTACAGGTAGTAAGCATTTGGTTTAATACTTCTTGCTGGCCGGTATCATTCAATAACGCTATGGCTGCTCTAAAAGCAATAAAATCCCCCATCTTACTCATGTCAATACCATAACAATCGGGGTAACGTATTTGTGGAGCCGATGAAACTATGATAATTCTTTTTGGTTCCAGCCTGGATAACATGCGGATGATACTTTCCTTTAAAGTAGTACCACGTACAATGCTGTCGTCAATTACAACCAGCGTATCAATGTTTTTTCTTACGGTGCCATAAGTTATATCGTACACATGCTGCACCATTTCATTGCGGCTGCTGTCTTCGGTAATAAAAGTGCGGAGCTTAACATCTTTAATGGCAATTTTTTCAATACGGATCCTTCTGTTTATCATTTCACTCAGCTTCTCTTCATCGTACTCTTTTCCCCAGCTTAAAATACGTTCAATCTTTATTTTATTCAGGTAATCTTCGGCACCTTTAATTAAACCATAAAAAGCAGTTTCGGCAGTATTGGGAATAAAAGAAAAGATGGTATTCTTTAAATCGTAATCAATTGCTTTTAAAACCCGGTCGCTTAACAGATAGCCAAGCTTATTTCTTTCCCTGTAAATTTTTTCATCGCTTCCGCGGCTGAAATAAATGCGTTCAAAACTGCAGGCCTTTCTTTCTTTGGCTTCTACAATTTGTTCTAACGAATAACTGCCATTGGCTTTTACAATCAGTGCACTGCCTGGCATCAGTTCCTGCACTTCATTTTCTTCCAGGTGAAAAGCAGTGCGTATGGCTGCTCTTTCGCTGGCAGCAACAATTACATCATCATTAATATAAAAGTAAGAAGGGCGTATTCCATGTGCATCCCTCATAACAAAGGCATCGCCATTGCCAAGCATACCGCTGAAATTAAATCCTCCATCAAATAAAGGAACCGCTTTTTTTAAAACTTTTGTAATATCCATCTCTCCTGGAAAAGCCTCATCTGCCTTTACCACAAAATGATACAGTACTTCCATCATTGCAGCTAAATCGCTTTGGCGTTGAAATTCACCCGGATCAATATTTACCAATGCAAAAAGTTCTTCGGTATTTACAAGATTAAAATTGCCTGCTAATGCCAGGTTGCGTGCCGGTATTGTATGTCGTTTTATAAAAGGATGACAGAATTCTGCATTGTTTTTTCCCTGCGTGCCATAACGCAAATGCCCCAATAAAACCTCTCCTAAAAAATTAAGATGCCCTTTCATAAGGCCCGGATGATTTTTAATATCGGGCTGATATTTTTCTACCTCATTATACTCTTTACCAATTTGTGCAAAAAGATCAGCAATGGGCTGGTTGGCGCCGCTTCGTAAGCGATGCATAAAAGGATAACCGGGTTCGGTATTTAATTTTACGGTAGCAATGCCGGCACCATCCTGGCCACGGTTGTGTTGCTTTTCCATAAGCAGGTACAGCTTATTAAGACCATACATTACGGTACCATATTGCTGCTGATAATAACTGAAGGGTTTTCGAAGGCGAATGAAAGCAAGGCCGCATTCGTGTTTAATTTCGTCGCTCATGATGTGGAGTGAAGGGCAAAGTTAATGTATTACCAAAGAGCTGCAAAGAAAAATCCTCACGATGCAATCGTGAGGATAAAAATTTTATTGAATAAATTGAAATTATAAGCCGCTGAAGTTTAAACCAATCTGCACAAGCTTTACATCGGCAGCCACACCATCTTTAAAAATATTATTAAACTGGTAACTGCCAAATAAAGAAAAATTACCGTAACCAATTCTGGCAGTAGCTGCAAGACGGGTTGAATTAAAAAACCCTTTACCGGTTTCTTTTGCTGTATAACTGTTTAAAAGAGCGCCATTTTTATCCAGCAGGTTTTTTCCTTTGGTGTGTACATTTAAAAGTGTCCCTACCTTAGCTCCAATGGCAACTTTAATACTTTTCATTTCATTAACAGGGTCAAAAGTAAAGCGAAGCTCCAATGGTATTTCCAGGTAAGCTGTTGACAACTTGTATTTTTTAAAATGATCCACGCTGTCAACATTTCTAAACGGCAGTTTATTTGTTTTAGACTTGATGTCAACAACCGTATTCCTGAAATACATATTGCTGGTACCCACTCCTAAACCAAAAGCAACACTCCATTTTGGTGCGCTTTTAAAACGCTGGTCAAGCATTATATATACATTGGCTCCACGGGCAAAGCCATTTATTCGTTTATCAATACTGTCTGGGGTTCCAATCCAGTAGTCGCTGGTAAGTTGCAGCATTAAATGATCGCCTGTTCGGTTCATAAAACCCCCAAGTTTCTTTTTTTCCTGGGCAGAAGCAGTTACGGAAAGAAAGGCAAAAACAATAAATAATAATTTCTTCATAATTAATTTTGAAGCTGCAAATTAACGGCAAATAATTTAATGAAGCGTTAAATTAAACAGCTTTGATTATATTTGCACCCTTATTCTTCATTTTAAACCGAAGAAAGGGCCTATAGCTCAGTTGGTTAGAGCACCTGACTCATAATCAGGTGGTCCCTGGTTCGAGCCCAGGTGGGCCCAC
>JANMWP010000247.1:0-2302 GCA_031394065.1 Chitinophagaceae bacterium | reverse complement strand
TTTTGCAATTTTTTCTTTAATCTCACGAAACACTTTAACGGTGTCAAATGTTTTTTCTTTTTTAATTATCGTCTTCATTGTATACAATTTCTTTTGGTGAACGAATGTCGAGCTGCGAATAACCAAAGCGTAAATTTACTGAATTATACCCACGGATTCTAAAAACATTTACAATGTGTTTGAAGTTCCAGCTTACCAAAATGTCTACTTTGTTAATGGTTGCTGTTGCAATGTGTCTGCAATCATCTGCACTTGTTTTACCAACAACTTTTTCGTCTAAATATTTCTGTGCAAGTTCGTATGCTTCTTCCGTCACTTCAACAAACTGCATATGTTCTTTCGGCAGTTGTGCAAAATAATCTGTAACCCCTGGTGGGGCATTTTGAAGTTCGGTTTCTGATAAGTCTGAATAAACGCAAATAATCTGTCCCAATTTTACCTTTTCAAAAAGCAAAGTAGAAATTTGCTCAAACTCCTCGTCAAAAACTCCGCCAAAAACAGATGTATCAAAATATAACCTTGGTTTCATTTAGTAAATTTACACAAATTCGCTCTACTGTGCAACGCCATGATGTGTTACGTAAGATTACGGCCAATCCCAATCATTACCAGAACCGGGTTAATTTAAAGGCAAAACAAGTTATAATGGCGGCCTGGCAATGGAAAGTGGGTAGATTGTTAAAATTATTATCCACAACAGGGCAAAACCTCTCCCGTTTGCAGCATGGCCTGCGCAGCCGGGCAAAACCTTATAGTGTTTGCAGGGCGGGCCGAATGCACAACATATTGACTGTGCATCAGTATTTTGTCAATATTTTCAGCCGCTGGCATATATCAGTCAGCCTTTGGATTTTGTATATTTGGGAATATTATGAAGTACGACTCTCCAACTAATCAAAGCGAAATTTTACCTAATTTTTTGGGGCTGCAATCAATTGAGGAAATTGGTTTTTCTGAGTTTGAAGGATTTTTAAAGGCAGAAATCCAACTTACCGAAAGTCTTACTACAAGGACTAAGTTTACTGTTTCGTACATTTTAAAAATGCATAAGCTTTCACTGGGTCATTTATATGCTTTTGCAGGTAAATACCGGGATGTAAATATTTCGAAAGGCGGCTTTACATTTCCTGCTTCCCTTTTTTTGCCAGAAACAATGACAGCATTTGAAAATGAGCTTTTGTTAAAACTCCCGAATAAATACAATACTAAAGCCGGGCTGGTAAAAGACATAGCTAAAGTTCATGCATAACTTTTATTTATTCATCCTTTTCGTGAAGGAAATGGGCGCACAGCAAGAATACTGGCCAACTTAATGGCCCGTAAACAAGGTTATGATGCTTTAAAATTTGAATTAATAACTGAAATGGAATTTGAAAATTATGTACTGGCTGTGCAGGCTTCAGCGGATAAGCATTATGAGCAGATGGAAAAAATAATAGATTTTATCTTCCCAGGCTAAGCTCTACTTTTTTTAATACCTGTAAAGCCATTTCTTTTGGTATATAAATTCCCTCAATACGAAAAGATGCTAATGCTGATTGCATTATTTGCTCTCTGGAACTAAGTTTTTTTTTCCCTTTTTTTGGCTTTGCGTTCATGTTGTAAAGATAAAAAAAATAGTTCACACTTTGAAGAAACATGCTGCTAAAAATGCTTTTACCTTTTACCGACAGAAAGGGTTTTGGAGGAAAATTATCAACAGCTGTATAGGTACGCTTGCGAAAACCCCGCTGAGACATAACCCTGACACAAAGAGTTGAGGCTTTGTAAAATGCAGGCAGTTTTTATATGCACTATGCACAAAATAATATACCCGCTGCATAACAGCCGGCCAGTATATCTGGTCATTTTTAAAGGATAAAGTATTGGATAGTGAGGTAATACAACGTCAAAATAAAGTATAATGGCGGCCCGGCAAAGTAAAATGGGTAGATTGTTAAAATTATTATCCACAACAGGGCAAAACCTCTCCCGTTTGCAGCATGGCCTGCGCAGCCGGGCAAAACCTTATAGGTTTGAGGCGGGGCTGCTTTTTTACCTACGTCTTACCACCTTACCGGCAAAACCGCTGCTGTTTTTTAGCCGGAAAGGCGGTAAGACGTTATTTTGTACCAGCGGGGTTTTATTTTTAATTTATATGGTAGTTTGGGGTAAGGTAACACCGGGTATATGGGATGCAGGTGGGTAAATGTGCACGGGCATTGCAAAACCGGCATATAAAAATGCGGCAACCCTGCAACTTTATTGGGCATAGGCTTTTAAATCAGGTTGTTTTTGGTTGCAATTTGGTTTTGTCCAGGTA
>JANMWP010000243.1:0-9849 GCA_031394065.1 Chitinophagaceae bacterium | reverse complement strand
TTTTGCACAACTGGTACAGGTAATTAATCATGCATTGCCTATGGCTACAGAAAAAATATTTTCGAACGGCAAATTAAAGTATATACTTAACGCATGAAATTAAACCAGCTGAATATACTTTAATTTGCCGTTCGAAAAAATATTTTCAGTGGCCATAGGAAGCGCATGGTGAATGACTTTAACAAGTTGAGCAAAATTGCCTGGCTTGCGTATGTAAACATCCGCCCCGGTTTTGAATAGTACACTTATTTTTTCCTGTTCGAAAGAGGTGGAAAAGATTACGACAGGAAGGTTCTTAAGTTTTTTATTATGTTTTATTTCAGCTAAACATTCAAACCCGTTTTTGCGGGGCATATTCAGGTCGAGAAAAAGAACATCAGGCAGTTTGTTTGTTTCATCCGTAAGCAGTTGCATGAGTTGTTCTCCATCGTGCACAGCAGTAAAATTTGTAGATGGTAGCAATTCGGCTATTGCTTCTTTAAAAAAAATGCAATCATCTGTATCGTCATCAGCAAGCAGTATATTCAGCTGGTTTACTTTCATGCGTTAAGTATGTAATTTAATTTCCCGTTCGAAAATATATTTTCAGCTGCCATAGGCAATGCATGGTGAATGACCTGCACTAATTGCGCAAAATTGCCGGGCTTGCGTATATAAACATCGGCCCCGGTTTTAAAGAGGATACTTATTTTATCCTGGGCGTTTGATGTTGAAAACATAACCACCGGAAGGTCTTTCAGCTTTTCATTATGTTTTATTTCCGATAAACATTCAAACCCGTTCTTGCGGGGCATATTGATGTCGAGGAAAAGTACATGCGGAAGTTGTTCAGCATTTTCAGTAAGATAGCTCATCAGTTCATCCCCGTCATTAACAGTTGTAAGTGCTGTAGTTTGCGGCAGGGCTTCCAGGGCTTCTTTAAAAAAATGGCAATCGTCTAAATCGTCATCGGCAAGTAGTATTTTTAAGTTTTTTGAATGCATAAAATATTTTTTATTGCAGACTATCTCTTTTACTGATCAGTTCAACAAGTGTCTTTTCAATAATCTGCTTTAGTTCATTAAAATCGGATGGCTTTCTGATATAATCATAGGCGCCCATTCTGGTGAGTGTGGTTTTCAGGTTGTTTTCCAGATCAAAACCCCTGGTAAAAGAAGTGGTAAACATAATTACAGTAAGCGCTTTCAGTTTTTCGTTTTCTTTTATCTCGGCCAAACATTCAAATCCGGTTTTACGGGGCATGCTCAAATCAAGAAAAAGTATGTCAGGTAGCGGGTTGGCATGTGCAGCAAGGTATTCCATCAATTGTTCTCCGTTTTGTACCATATGGAGTGTGGTAGCCAGCGGTATTTCTTTTAAAGCTTTTTCAAAAAAAATACGGTCATCCATGTCATCATCTGCAAGCAGGATATTGAGCGGAGAAGTTGCTTGATTAATTTTCATTAGCGAACACTGAAAACAGCTGTGGGTTATTACATCAGCCGTGGATTACATTACCTGAATCAGTATCAGGCAAAAATGAATCCATTTGGGCGGTATCACTTACATAACTCTGTAAATAAGTTACACAATTCACACTTCTGTCGAGTCTGGAGTAAAGAGTCTGTAGTCAGGAGTTAATGAGCAGTCTTTCAAACGCAGGAAGGAATTAGTTAGCAGTCACCACTCCCGACTCCTGACTGATGACTCCCGACTCATTTATCACATTCTTTCCATATACCAGCTCAATTCTTTTTCCATTTTTTTATAACTGAATACAGAAGTGATTATTTTCTGCAGGCGCATAAAAGAGGTTTCGCTTTTTACCACATAATCAAACGCCCGGTGATGCATACAGTTTACAGCAATGTCAATACTGTCCTGGGAGGAAAGCATTACAACCGGAATATCTGAATTATACGCTTTTATCTTATCCAGTGTTTCCAGCCCGTTCATTGCGTTTTTATCAATGCCATCCAGGTGGTAATCTAAAATAACCACATCGGGGTTTTTTGAAAGATGCTGTAAACACAGTTCTCCGGTTGCAAATGTTTCAATTGCAAAATCGGCATGCTGCAGAAATTCAATTTCCAGCGCTTTTAAAAAAAGTGCATCATCATCTACCAGGAAAAGCTTTATCTTATTTTCAGTTTTCATGAACTTGTATATTTTAAGTTGTTGTATTCTTCTTCCAATTCCTTACATACCTGTGTACAAATATTTTCCAGTTGCAGCACAAGCCCGTTTATTTTATCTGATTTTGTATCTGCACCATTATATGCCTGTATCTTTTTTGCAATCGTTTCATAACCGGTGCCAATGCCCATAATGGCAAAGGAGGGAATCATTTTATGTGCTGCTGCATGTAAGGCATCCCAATCTTTATCTGCCAGGCCTTTTTTTATTGCCTGCACAAGTGTGGGTGTCTGGTTTAAATAAACAGCAATCATTTCCATGATCAATTTGGAGTTATTTTTTGTAATACCGGTTAGGTAAGCCAGGTTTGTGTATTTTAAAGTATTGCCTTTTAAGGACTCTGCTGTCTTTGCCCGGGTGCTATCTTTTTTTGCAGGCTTCTTTACCAGTCCAATGATCTTGCTGTACAATATTCTTTCATCTACAGGTTTTGCTATATAATCATTCATGCCCACTGCTTTGCATTTTGCCAGGTCTACCGTGGTTACATCGGCTGTTAGTGCAATAATGGGAATGGTTGATTTCATTTCCTTGCGGATATATGCAGTAGCTTCAAACCCGTTCATTTCGGGCATTTGCAAATCCATCAATATAATATCGTAATTCTTTTGTTCTAATTTTTTTATGGCTATTTTACCATTGGCAGCAATATCCCTTTCAAATCCAAAATCATCCAAAAGGGTTTTCATCAGCAATTGATTCAGCGCCATGTCTTCAACAACCAATACTTTAATATGCTTATGTTCCGTATCCGGTTCTGCTAATTCAGTATCAGTTTCTGCTACTGCATCAGTTTTTGCAAAATTTAATGTAAAGCTGAATGTGGAGCCTTTATCTACTTTGCTTTTTACTGTAATGATTCCATCCTGTGCCTCCACCAGTTGTTTTACAATGGCAAGACCTAACCCGGTACCGCCATACAGCCTTGATGTGCCGCTGGAAGCCTGCTGAAAATTTTCAAAAATGGTTTCCATTTTATTTTCAGAAATTCCGATTCCGGTATCTGTTACTGCAAATTCAATATTGGCTTTTTCAGCATCCTCATGTAGTAAACGCATGGCGATGGTTATTTTTCCTTTGCTGGTAAACTTAATGGCATTGCTCACCAGGTTTAAAATGATCTGGTGCAGCCTTACAGGATCGCCAAGTAACACACCGGGTATTGCAGGGTCATATACACTAACTAATTTTAAATTCTTTTCTTCAACTTTCAGTTCAAACAAATGAATCATCGCCGATAAGGAAGATTTGAGTTTAAACGGAATCTTTTCAAAACTCATTTTACCGGCATCTACTTTAGCCAGATCAAGAATATCATTGATGAGTACGATCAATGAATCGCCACTTAGCTTGATGGCATTCAGATATTCATTTTGCCTGCTGTTTAATTCGGTTTTCAATAACACTTTTGTAAACCCGATGATGGCATTCATAGGTGTACGAATCTCGTGGCTCATATTGCTTAAAAACTGCTGTTTTGCTTTTACTGCATCTTCTGCTATTTGCTTTGCAGCTTCAGCTTTTGCTTTTGCATCTTCGGCTATAACCGTTGCCAGCTCTGCAAATACAATTGCTTCTGTCAGTTCTTTTGAAGCTCTTTTTTGGTCGGTAACATCTCTGGCAACAATTACTACCCCTAATACATTTCCTTTATCATCTTTATAAACCGACCCATTTAAAAATACATCAGTAAGTGTACCATCCACATGGCGCAGCGTAAGTGGCGAGTTAACAACAGACCCTTTTGCAAATACCTGCTGGTAAACTTCACGTGCTTTTTGGGATTCGGTAAAATAATCGAAGAAGTTGGAACCGGTAAGTTTTTCACGGCTTATGCCGGTAATATTAACTGTTGCCTGGTTCATATCGGTAACCTTGCCTTCAATATTTATAGTAACCAACGGATCAAGGCTGGCTTCAATTAAACTGCGGGAGTATTCAGATAATAATTTTTCTTTGGCAATAAATAATTCCTGGTGTTTTTGCTCAAGTTCTTTATTAGCTTCCTGTAATTCATGCGTTCGTGCTACTACTGATTTTTCTAATTTTTCTTTTTGTTCTTTCTGCTCCTGTATCTCTGTTTTAGAACCTACCCAGGTTTTTATATTGCCATCTTCATCTTTTAAAGCTACTGCCAGGGTAAGGTGCCATAAGTATTTTCCATCTTTACGGAGTAACCTGTTTTCCGCCTCATAATCCTTTCCTGTACTGATAGATTCCTCCCATTGCTTTTTATTTTTTTTCCAATCATCAGGATGAATAATTTTTTGCCATCCACTGCCTTTTAAATCTTCGAAAGTTAAACCTGCATAGTCGAGTAAAGTTTGGTTAAAATAATTTTTGTTGCCTTCTGCATCGGATGTCCATACTTTTTGCGGCATTAATTCGGCCATTTGCCTGAAACGCCTTTCACTTTCCTTTACAGCTTCTTCTGCCCTGTATTGCTCAGAAATATCGGTATGCACACCCACCCATTCCCATATTACCCCATCTGCATTAAATAAAGGAATTGCCTTAACAGAAAAGTGTCCCCAGTTTCCATTTTTCAATCTTACCCGGTGTTTAAAAATAAAATTCTTACGGTCTCTAACTGCTTCGTTCCAGGCATCAATAGTAGGTTGTGCATCATCAGGATGAATGGCATTAGCCCACCCATATCCCTGATATGCTTCATAGCTTTGGCCGGATAGGGCACTCCAACCTAATTGCTCTCCTTCCATTTCGCCTTTTGCATTGTTGGTCCATAAAATGCCTTCTACTGCCGCAACAGCCGCCTGAAACTTTTCTTCGCTTTCTTCAATCTTCTCTTGTACATGTTTCCTTTCGGTTACATCTTCAATGGAGAGCAGTATTAATTTTTCCGAACTGTTTTTGTTTATTACTTCACGTGCGTTTAAAAGCATAATGCGCTCTCCAATGCTTGAAAAAGTATGTGTTACTTCAAAATCGTTAAACACCGATTTTTCAGGAAGTATCTTTTCAAGCAACCTGCGCAATTCAGGTATATCCCATTGTTTGTTACCCAGGTCATATATCAGTACATCTTCTGTTTCTTTTTCATTAACACGAAATGTTTTGTAAAAAGCATTGTTGCCTGTTTTTATTCTCAGTTTTTTATCCAGTACCAGCAAGGGTTCGTGCATGTTGGCAATAATGGCTTCTGAATAATCTTTTGCGGCTGTTACCTGTTCATTTAAACCAACCATCTCCTGGTTTACAATCATCAGTTCTTCATTGGTGCTTTGCAGTTCTTCCTTGCCGGTTTCCAGTTCTTCGTTAAGGCTTTGCAATTCTTCACTGCTGCTCAGCAACTCCTCATTGGCACTTTGCAGTTCTTCATTGGCAGCTTCCTGATCTTCGGTAATGCTGCGCATGTCTTCCCGGCTTTGGGCCAGTTCTTTTTCTAATTGTTGTATACGTAACGTGAGTTGTGAGTCGTGAGTTGTGAGTTTGGAGTCTTTCTTATTTGAAGTTGCTCCACTACTCAGGCCTGACGATTGACGGCTGAGGCCTTCGTGAAACAATATTAGGTAATGCGGCTCAATGGTATCGGGTAATAATAAGGCTTCAATATTTATATTCTGCAGTGCCCCACTAATTTCAACAGGAATGTTTTCTTTTATAACCGATGTTTTTTGCTTTTTTGCTTTGTGTAAAATATTACGCAGCTCAAATGCCAGCCCATCCTTTGCCATTTTTAATAAATTATGGCTTGGCTTGCCCGGCGATTGCTGTAAATAATTACCGGTGTTGCCCCTGAAATGTACAATATCCATGGCCTCGTTAACTACCACCCCGGCCGGTGTGTATTTACGAAGCATGATATCATCGGCCGTTTTTTGAAAGTCGGTGCGTACGCTTTCATTGCCGGGGCTGGTATTGCTTTGGCTGAAATGCTGCTCACTTCGCTGGCTTGCTACATGCATAAACTTGCCCGGCACATCTTTACGGGTAAATAATTTATCGCTTTTACCTTCCTGCAACTGGCTTGTTATAAAAAGATCGGGCACGCCGCCTGTTGTTTCCGATTTGCCCAACAATAAAAATCCTTTTTGATTGAGTGAATAGTGAAAGGTAGTCAGCGCTTTTTTTTGCAGGTAAGGCTCCATATAAATAAGCACATTGCGGCAGCTTATTAAATCCATTTTTCCAAATGGCGGGTCTTTTAAAAAATTGTGTACCGCAAACACACACATATCTCTGATGGATTTATTAACCAGGTAATTGCCATTGGGTTTTGTAAAAAATTCCTGCAGGCGCTGCGGCGATAAACTTTCTGCATCGCTTTTTGTATACAAGCCAGCCCTTGCTTTTGTAATAGCAGGCTCACTGATATCGGTAGCAAATATTTGTATGACCTCACCCCGGCCCTCTCCAAAGGGAAGGGTAGCAGCCCCACCCCGGCCCTCCCCCGAGGGGAGGGAGGAAGACAAAAATTCTTTTAAACAAATTGCAATAGAATATGCTTCTTCGCCCGTGCTGCAGCCTGCCACCCATATACGGATGGGCTCGTTAGGTTGCTTATTTTTTACAATAAGCGGGAAAACCGTTTCGCATAAATTATCAAAGGTTTTAGTATCTCTGAAAAAGCTGGTAACGGGTATTAACAGGTCCTGGTAAAGTACATCCTGCTCTGGTTTATTTTCCCGTAAATATTTAAGATAAGCCGCAGGCTCTTCATTTTTATTAATAGCCATGCGGCGTAATATTCGGCGGCGTATGGTGGTTTGTTTGTAATAGGTAAAATCGGTTCCCTTACGGATGCGTAATAAAGAAAGGATATGCTTAAAAACTTCTTCATCCTGCATGGGCAGATTTTCTGCATCAGTGCCATTACCATTACCATTATAATTGCCATTGCCATTAATAATTTTGGTAACCTCCAGTAATTTTTGTGGTATTTTTTCGGGAGGTAAAATAAAATCAACCACACCGGCCTGTGCGGCGCTATGGGGCATGCCATCATAAGCTGCCGATGCTTCGTCCTGCGCAAAAGTAATACCGCCATGGTCTTTAATGGCTTTAAGCCCCAGTGTACCATCGCTGGCAGTGCCTGATAAAACTACACCAATGGCATGGCTTTGATGCACTTCGGCCAGTGATGTAAAAAAAAGATCGATGGGCAGGTTGCGTTCGTTTTTATTTTTTGCCGGGCGTGGAGCAAGCAGTAAAACACCATCGGTTGCCACCATCATTTTATTGCTGGGTATCACATAAATATGGTTGGGCTCTACTTTAATATCATCGGCAATTTCCAGCACCGGTATATTGGTAACTTTTTGCAACAGCTCCTGCAGCATACTTTCGTGGCTGGGGTCTAAATGCTGCACCAGCACATAGGCCATTCCTGAATTTTCGGGAATGGCTTTTAATAGTTTTTTAAAAGCATCAAGCCCGCCTGCAGATGCACCAATGCCCACAACCGGAAACAGGTTTGGGGATTTGATGAGCGGCTTATCTATTTTTGGTATGCTTTTTTTTGCTTTCATTTAAATATGGTTGCTAAGTATTTTAAGACATTTACCCTTTTTTATTTTATATCATTGGTCTCAACAGCATCCTCCCGGTTAACATGGGGTACTCCAATGTCTTCAATCGGGCTTCTTCTTTTATCTTTTAATTTTTTAAAATGGGTAGGGGTAAGGCCGGTCATTTTTTTAAACTGGTTCGATAAATGGGCCACACTGCTGTAATTCATTTTCCAGGCAATTTCTGTAATGTTCAGTTCGCCATAAATGATCAGTTCTTTTATGCGTTCAATCTTATGGGCAATAATGAATTGTTCAATGGTGGTACCCTGTACTTCCGAAAATAAATTGGCCAGGTAAGTGTAATCGTGGTTTAATTTTTCACTCAGGTAGTGCGAAAAATTAACCCTGATCTCTTCATCAGAGTGATGAACCATTTCGATGATCACATTTTTTATTCTTTCTATCAATACCGACCGCCGGTCGTCCATCAGCTCAAGTCCGGAATTAAGTAAGCCTGTTTGCAAAAGCACCCGCTGTTCCGTAGAGATCTTTTCCATGATCTCCACTTCGCCCAGTTCTACCACAATAAAATGCAGCCCCAGTTTTTTCAGTTCTTCCTTAACCGCCATTTTGCAGCGGTTGCTTACCATATATTTAATATGTAGTTTCAAATAAGAATGCTTGTTTTTAAACGATGATAAAACAAAATTCCGGCCTTTGTAAGGCAAACAGTTACAAAACAATTTTAAAAACTTACATAATTCACACCTTAGTTGCAAACGGGAACTTTAATCAGGAGGAAGCTAATTAAGGAAGGAATTAATAACAGACAAATAAAATTGTATGGCTTTAGTTAAAGGCCCTTGTACGGGTGCATTCCAAATTGTCGCAGCGCATTAAAGGGTTGCCAACCTTCCTTAAGCGTTTTTTAAGTTTAAAATAACGCTATCAAGGTTGGCAACCCTGGCGACAATTTGGAATGCGCCCGCTTGTACAAGTTACGGTTAAAATGCCGTTATGTTGCTTTATCTTTTGTATTTCTTATCAGGCCAATGCCTGCAAAAAAGAAAATGGCTCCCAGTACGCCGGTAAAAATAATGGCTTTAATATTCCGGGTGCCTTCACCGCCATTTAAAAAACTTACGCCTGCATAAATAAGGCCTGCAATGCCCAGCAGCGATAAAATAATTCCAAGTACACGCTTTTCCATAATTTTTTTTAACAAGGTATACCTAATTAGCGGCTGTAAAGCCTGAAGTGTGAATGATGTAACAATTGACAGGAATTGTATAATGCTTACTTGTTGAAGAGATAATAGTTTTGCATAAGTAATATTAACAAACATGCATTTACCCAAACAACAAATTTAAAATACCCACAGGCATCATGGCATGGATGTTGCCTTGCAGGGTTAAATAAAAAAATAATAAAATGACAAAGACAAAATTATTAATTGCAGCCGCCATCGTATCTGTTGCAGGATTTACAGCCTGCAATAGCGAAAACAAAGAAGCAAAGCAGGATGCAGAAATGCTGAATATGTATGTTGATTCTGTTGAAAATGCAACTCCAGTTTATACCGTTGCAAACTGGACGGCCATAGATAATGGTTACCAGGAAAGAGCATTGAAAGCAGAAAAAAATCTTGCAGCACTTTCAGAAGCTGAAAAAGCAAAAGCAGATGCCAGCAAAGCTAAATACGAAGCTTTAAAAGCAAAGTATGAACTGGCTATTAAAGAGCAGGAGATGAAAGCTGCTATGCAGCCGGTCAATACCGCTCCAAACTTCAGAAAAGTTTTAAGAGACCGTTTATTTGGTGAAGGTAAAATTGGTGATGATATGCAGTTTGCATTTGTTAATGCAGATAACATATTGAGTATTTACAAAAATTTTGTAGATGTGGTTGCTGATAATAAGAACACATACTCTAGAGAAGATTGGGACGAAATTAATGTGCTTTATGAAGCATTGGATACCCGTAAGAATGTAGTTGAAAAGGAAGGCCTTAAGGGAAGCGATAATTTAAAAATTGCCGGTTTAAAAATAAGATTTGCTTCTATTGCCGCAACGCACAGAGGTGGAACCAAGGTTAAAGAGAATGCCGAAGCAAAGCAATAAGTTTACAGGTTTAGGATTATAATTTTAGAAAAAACGTTTCGGGCAACTGAAGCGTTTTTTTTGTACCCGTAACTTTAAATTTTAC
>JANMWP010000240.1:0-3955 GCA_031394065.1 Chitinophagaceae bacterium | reverse complement strand
TTCTGGCATGCGCTGCTTTTTGGTGCGGTACTTTCGTTCTTTAATTCCCTGGTGCATAAAAGAGCATTTCCGGATGAGAAGAAAAATATAAATCAGCAGTAATAAAAAAAGAGTACGGATTCTTTTTCCAATACTCTTTTCTTTTTCGTTTTCAGGGCATTCTTTTCTTTACTCAATCTTCATTTTATACCGTTTAGCCTGTTCCTTAATAATTTTTTCAACTTCTGTTTCTAATGTTGCTATATTGTTCTTGACAGCTTTTTTTGCTTTTTCATTTGCAATAAATAATTCCCTTTGAGTGGTGGCTTCACCAATTTGTTTTTGAATATTTCCACGCTGTACACTTTTCTCTTTTACAATTACTTTAAGTTCTTCTGTTGATTTGTTTTTTAAACTGTCGGGCAAAGTTTTCTTATCCAGTTTATCTATAAATTTTTCATCTATTCCATCAGCATCAACCATATCCCAACTTTCATTTTTATACAACTTTGAGTTGCTTTTTACTGCGGTTCTTTTTATAGCAGCACCCTTGCTGCTTGCAAAATTCAATTGATCTACACTCGCCTGCATCTCTATGTTTTGCCGGCCTCCATAGCCATAAGCCATATAGGTGTTATTTAATTTATCATTCAAAGAAATAATCATGCTGTCATAAGGAGTTGGGATGTCCTCAACCTTTTCATTTTGATTAATTACAGTAAAGCTTCCGTTGCCGCATTCGGCATTCAGGTTCCAGTGCTCCCTGATGCCCTGCATCCGGTCGCCGCAATAAATGGTATTTACAATCACGCCTTTTTGCTTTGCTTCGTTACATGCTTTTGTATACAGCAGGCTGCCCTGTAAAAAATCTTCATTGCCGGCAATAAAGATCACTTTATAATTTTCCGGCGATGCATCCCATTTAAGATCCTGCAAAGAAGTATAAATTACCTGTCCGCAATATTCATCGCCACCATTGGTTGTTAAACTGAAGAGTTTCTGCGATAACATATCCAGGTCACTTGTAAAAGCCGAAATCTGTTTTACATAACCGGCTGCCTGGTTGTTGGTTGACCGGCCATATTCATATAAAGCAATTTCAATTTTTGGAGAAACACCACCATCGCATTTCGCCTTTCCCATAGTGCTTACCATATTCCACAATTGTGACTTGGCCTGTTCAATCAACCCATCCATGCTGCTGCTGACATCCAGTAAAATAGCTACCTGTATTTTTGGGTTTGCATTTTCTGCAATTGCAGTTGCGGCGGATTGTTTTTTGGTATTTGTAAAAGATAAAAAAACAATGGCTGTTAAGATAAAGAACATAACAGCAGCTGGTTTAAGGATTTGTTTCATAAATAATAGTTTTTAGGTAGATGCAGGGGGTTTATCAATTGCATAGTAATTTTTTATTTATCAGGCCATATTTACAATTGATTAACAAATCCGTTTTCAGCTTCAAAATACAAAACCGATTTGGAAAGCATAACCAACAAAGGCTAACTTTACCAATAATTTACCAGATTTTCTACTATGCAATTCGACAGAAAAAATTTAAGCAACGAAGTGTTAACAGATTTATACAAAAAACTGTTACTGCCCCGTATGATTGAGGAAAAAATGCTGGTATTATTAAGGCAGGGCAAAATCAGCAAATGGTTCAGCGGTATCGGGCAGGAAGCGATTGCAGTTGGGGCCACACTGGCTATGCAACAAGATGAATGGATCATGCCACTGCACCGTAACCTGGGTGTATTCACTTCCCGAAAAATGCCATTGAGTAAATTATTTATGCAATGGCAGGGTAATAAAGAAGGATATAGTAAAGGGCGGGAAAGAAGTTTTCATTTTGGTACTAAAGAACATCATATCTGCGGTATGATATCGCACCTGGGCCCACAAATGGCTATTGCCGATGGTGTGGCGCTTGCTTATAAATTGCAGGATGATCAAAAAGTCTCGCTGGCTTTTACCGGCGATGGCGGAACCAGCGAAGGCGATTTTCATGAAGCATTAAATATAGCAGCAGTTTGGGATTTGCCTGTAATCTTTATTATTGAAAACAATGGCTATGGTTTAAGTACACCAACGAGCGAACAATATCGCTGTAAAAATTTAGTAGATAAGGCCATTGGTTATGGTATTGAAGGAATACAGATTGACGGCAATAATATTTTATCGGTGTATGATACCATCAAAGGTGTTCGGGATTATTGTATCAAAAATCAAAAACCGTATTTGATAGAATGTATGACGTTCCGCATGCGTGGGCATGAAGAAGCAAGCGGTATTAAATATGTGCCGCCTGAAATGTTTGAGCAATGGGGAAAGAAAGACCCGGTTAAAAATTATGAGCAATATCTTATTGATGAAAATATTTTAACTGATGCACAGGTTGAAAATATAAAAGCCGATACAAAATTGCATATCGAAACAGAATTAAAGATCGGCTCGCAGGCAAAGCCGATGGAAGTGAATATGGAGGAGGAATTGAATGATGTGTATGCACCGTCAGATGTGAGTCGTGATACGTCAGTATTGCAGTACACTCATGCTTTAGCTTCTCACAACTCACAACTCATAACTCACGATTCTCGTTTTATAGACGGCATCAAGCAAGCCCTCCATCAAAGCATGGTAAAGCATTCTAACCTCATCATCATGGGACAGGATATTGCAGAATATGGCGGCGCCTTTAAAATAACCGAAGGTTTTGTGGAAGAATTTGGAAAAGCAAGAATACGCAATACGCCTATTTGCGAAAGTGCTGTTGTGGGCGCAGCATTGGGTTTAAGTTTAGAAGGTTATAAAGCCATTATGGAAATGCAGTTTGCCGATTTTGCAACCGTGGGTTTTAATCAGATAATAAATAACCTGGCAAAAATTTATTACCGCTGGGGACAAAATGCCGATGTAGTGATTCGCATGCCAACCGGTGGCGGTGTGGGCGCAGGGCCATTTCACAGCCAAAGTAATGAAGCCTGGTTTGTACATACACCGGGATTGAAAGTGGTTTACCCAAGTACGCCAGCCGATGCAAAAGGGTTGCTGATTGCCGCTATTAATGATCCCAATCCTGTTTTATATTTTGAGCACAAGGCTTTGTATCGGTCTGTAAGCGGCCCGGTGCCAGAGGAATATTACGAAGTAGAAATTGGTAAAGCAAGATTGGTTACCAGCGGCGATGATATCAGCATCATTACGTATGGTGCCGGTGTGTATTGGGCGATGGATTATGCAAAAAATCATCCGGATATCTCCATTCATATTTTAGATTTGAGAACATTATTGCCGCTGGATTATGAAGCCATTAAAGAAGCTGTTGCAGCAACAGGGAAAGTTTTACTCTTGCATGAAGACACACTCATTGGCGGCATTGGTGGCGAAATTGCGGCCTGGATAGCAGAAAATTGCTTTGCTTATTTAGATGCACCGGTAATGCGTTGTGCAAGTCTGGATACGCCCATTCCTTTTAATTTGGAACTGGAGAAAAATTTTATGGCTTACAGCAGGTTGGATGAATATGTACAGAAGCTGATGAGATACTGACTTTAATTGCAGCTATTTAACAATTACTCAAAAAAGAATCAGCTAATTTTACAAGCTAAATTAAACAAAATGAAAAAATTATTTTTGGTCATGCTGAGTACTCTTGGCATTTTGAGTTCAACATTCGCTATTGATGTGCCCAAAGCTATTGCTGATGCATTTGCAAAAAAATTTCCTGCAGCAACCAATGTTAAATGGGCAAAAGAAAATGCAAAAGAATATGAGGCGGAATTTAAACTGAAAGGTAAATCAATATCTGCAAATTTTTTAAATGATGGAAGCTGGGTGGAAACTGAAAGTGAGATCAGTGCTGCTGAATTACCTGCTGCTGTAGCCAATGCTGTTAAATTAAAATATGCTGACGCTGTGATTCTCAAAATTTTTAAAATTTAATTAACCTAAATTTATTTTAAAATTTTTTTAT
>JANMWP010000236.1:0-2660 GCA_031394065.1 Chitinophagaceae bacterium | reverse complement strand
GAAGCATTCAAGGGATTGCAAACACAACTGGAAGGGACAGAACGCAGGATCAAATTTTCCCGAAAAGATTTTAATGATGCCATTGCAGCCTATAACAGTTCAGTAAGGAGTTTTCCAACCAATTTAGTTGCAGGCATATTTGGTTTTAAATCCAAAGAAGGTTTTCAATCAGATGCAGGTGCTGAAAAAGCTATTGAAATAAAATTTTAATTATTTACCAGTGGGTATATTTTCTTTCTTCAAAAAAAACAAAGACATTTTTTCTGCATCCGAAAGAGAACGGATAGTGGAAGCTATCCGCAATGCAGAGAGACAAACCAGTGGAGAAGTAAGAATTTTTATTGAAAGCAGGAATCCTTTTGTAAATGTGCTGGACAGGGCATCAGAAATTTTCTTTAAACTAAAAATGCAGGAAACAGACCATCGCAATGCGGTACTGCTGTACATTGCTATGGATCACCAGGAACTGGCATTGTTTGCTGATGAAGGAATTTATAAAAAAGCAGGAGCAGAATACTGGAATGCTGCTGTAAAAAAAATGCTTGCTCAATTTACGAAAGACAATATCAGTAATGGTATTGAGCAATGTATTAAGCAGATAGGCGAAACCTTAAAAGAAAAATTTCCTTATATACCAACAGAAGATAAAAATGAATTGCCCGATGAAATTGTTTTTGGCAAATAATAAAAAGCGGCTGGCTTCTATAATCAAATAATGAAAAGACTTCTCTCCATATTTATTTTACTGCTGGTTTCGCTTGTGTCGTTTTCTCAGGATAAATTCGATCTTGAAAAACTGCTACAGCAAAAACCCACTAAGCTTGTAAATGATTATACCACTACACTTACTGCCGATCAGCAACAGGTTCTGGAGCAAAAGCTGGTTGCTTTTGATGACAGTACTTCAACACAAATAGCCGTTGTTATAATTCCAACTTTAAATGGAAATGATGTTTCAGATTATGGTGTGAGACTTGGCAGGGCCTGGGGTATTGGTGGCAAAGAACGAAACAATGGAGTTTTATTACTAATTGTAAACGGAGATAAGGCAAACGGGGATCGTAAATTATATATTGGTACCGGTTATGGCGTAGAAGGTGCATTACCGGATATTACCGCAAAGCATATTATTGATGATGTAATTGTACCAAACTTTAAAGGAGATGATTATTATCGCGGTATAGAAGAAGGAACCGATGCTATCATGCAGGCTGTAAAAGGCGAATACAAAGCACCTGAAGGTTACAACAGCCGAAAAAATAAGGGAGGCATAGGAAGAATTATTTTTATCATTATTATCATTGTAATATTTCTGGCAATCAGTGGTGGTAAAGGTGGTGGAGGCTCGTTCATGAGCAGGCGTGGTTTTGCTGCCTGGACAATTGCCAGTATGTTAAGTGGCGGCGGAAGAGGTGGTGGCTGGAACGGCGGCGGAGGAAGCTCTGGCGGTGGCTTTGGCGGTTTCGGTGGCGGAAGTTTTGGTGGTGGCGGAGCAAGCGGAAGTTGGTAATCAAAAAAAATATTGATAAAATAAAAATGCCTCCGAAAACCGGAGGCATTTTTATTTGGCGGGATTTCTATTCTATTTTATTCCATTGCTGATATAATCTTCAATCTCTTTTCCTTTTGCTTTTCCTATTTTGCTTAAAGCACCGGTAATCATGGGGTCTACAAATCCTCTGAACTGTTCAGGCACTGCATTGCGGAATTTGAGTATTGCATCAATCCCTTTTTTAACATTGGCAATGTTTTGTACTTTTTCAAGATAGCTTGCAAAAGTTCCTACAGCCTGTAATTTTTCCTGGCTTAATGGCATTTCATCAAAACGTTTCGCAATAAAATCAAAATCGGCTTCGGTACCATCCTTTATAATAATATCGTTAACCACATCTCCTAAATCGCCTTTTGCATCTTTACTGTATTTTTTTGCAAGCTCATAAGATCTGGCAGGTTCTAATCCAACCAATCCCTCTAAAGCGGCACCGGCAACAGAATAGCTGCTGTCGTTGATATTCTTTTCGTACAGCGATTTGTATTTAGCGTTGCTGGTTTTTGCCAGGTAACCAATGGCAGCTGCTTTTGTTCTTCTGTCAGCATCTGTGTTGGCAATTTTTTCCATTGTTTCCATCACTTTTGCATCTTCTGCAATTTTCGATTTTTCCAGTTTGACAATTGTGCTTCTTCTCAGCGGTGCAAATTTATCGGTTAAGCCATTTGCCAGTTCAGGCATTCCTTTTTTTGCAAAATAATCAAGTGCTTCTTTTCTGTCTAAATATTGGGGTGCATATTTACTCTGGTGCACATAATTATCAGCAGTCTTGTTATCAGTTTTAACCCAAAGCATCACTTTATCAGCATCAACATTTATCAAATCGGGTTTTTGCGAATAATTGAAACTGAACGTATCGATTTTGTTTTCAACCCAAACATTGTATCTTTTTTTAGCAGCACCGGTATACACATCAATGGCAATTGGCAAACGAAAAACTTTATCAGTTTTTTGAGTCTGTTCAATAATTACCATGGCTTTGCCCGGTGTTTCGTAATTGTAATCAATCTTTACAATTGGGTGGCCGCTGCCATAATACCATTGGTTCCAAAACCAGTTCATGTCTTTTCCGGTAACTTCTTCAAAAGCCAAACGTAACAAGCCGGCTTCG
>JANMWP010000157.1:0-6411 GCA_031394065.1 Chitinophagaceae bacterium | reverse complement strand
TTACACAATCGTATTTCCCAGGCGGAATTAAAAAAATTATTGTACCAGGAAACTGAGCATCGTACTACTATTTCTTTTTACCAATATTTTCGGGTAGATGATACAAAGCTCTTCAGGGATGAGTTGTATAAAGCATTGAATGAGTTAAAAGTATTCGGACGTATTTACATTGCAACAGAAGGTATCAATGCACAAATCAGCGTGCCGGACAGTAATGTAGATGCTTTCAGAGATTATCTGAATACAATCTCTTCTTTAAAAGATATAAGATTAAATATTGCAGTAGATGATGACGGCAAGTCATTCTGGGTTTTAAAAATAAAAGTAAGAGAAAAAATTGTTGCCGATGGTATTACCGATCCGGGTTTCAGTATGCAAAATAAAGGCAGCTATGTTAATGCTGCCCAAATGAATGATTTACTGCAGCATGATGATACCATTGTAATTGATATGCGTAATCATTACGAATACGAAGTGGGGCATTTTGAAAAGGCCATTGAAATACCCAGCGATACCTTCAGAGAACAATTACCCATGGCGGTAGATATGATGAAGGATAAAAAAGACAAGAACATCATTATGTATTGCACAGGCGGTATCCGTTGCGAAAAGGCAAGTGCATATATGTTGCATCATGGGTTTAATCATGTTTATCATTTAGAGGGCGGCATTATTAATTATGCAAGAGAAGCAAATGCTGCCGGGCTTGAAACCAAATTCATCGGCAAAAATTTTGTGTTCGACGACAGGTTGGGGGAGCGGATTACAGCCGACATTATTGCCAAATGCCACCAGTGCGGTAAACCGGCAGATACGCATACCAACTGCAAAAATGATGGCTGCCATTTATTATTTATACAGTGTGATGATTGTGCAAAGCAATACGATGGTTGTTGTACAACCAAATGCCAAACGGTTTATAATCTGCCTTTAGAAGAGCAGGTTGAATTACGTAAAGGAATTGATAAAGGAATGATGGTGTTTAATAAGAGTAAAAAAAGGTTGAGGCCAAGGTTGGATGAAAGGTAAAAAACACCTCAGGGCACATAAACACACTGTAACAGTGCTCTGTGGAGTTCAACAGATCATACAAGCACGCTGCTTCAATGCCTTGAGGAACTCCGCAAACCATACAAGCACGCTGCTTCAATGCCTTGAGGAACTCCGCAGACCATACAAGCACGCTGTTTTAGTGCTCTGAGGGAATTTTATTATCAACTTAAAGAACTAACCTATCCAATTCCCCAACAACCAACCCTTCCGTCTCCTCATCACTCAACTCAACCGGTATAAATTTTTTGCCAATTATTTTTTCGTAAAGCTCTATGTATCTGTTGCTGATGGTTTGTATCCATGCATCACTCATCTCCGGCACGGTTTGTCCTTCTTTACCCATAAAATTATTTTCAATAAGCCATTCCCGTACAAACTCTTTACTCAGTTGTTTCTGGCGTTGGCCTTTTGCCTGTCTTTCTTCAAAACCATCGGCATAAAAATAACGCGATGAATCCGGTGTATGTATTTCATCCATCAAAATTATTTCATCGCCAATTTTACCAAACTCGTATTTTGTATCCACCAAAATCAAACCCTGTTTTGCAGCAATTGCTTTACCACGGGCAAATAATTGCAGGGCATAATTGCAAAGGGTTTTCCATTCAGTTTCGGTAGCCAGGCCTTTACTGATTATTTCAACAGCCGAAATATCTTCATCGTGCCCTTCACCGGCCTTTGTACTGGGGGTAATAATGGGGCTGGGGAAATAATCATTTTCCTTCATACCCTCAGGCATTTGTACGCCGCACAATGTTCTTTTTCCGGCAGCATAAGTGCGCCAGGCATGACCGGTTAAATTCCCTCTAACTACCATTTCAATCTTAAACGGCTCACATTTTTTACCAATACTTACGTTAGGGGCAGGTACCAATATTAACCAGTTTGGGCATATATCTTTGGTTGCATTTAACATGTAAGCTGCAATCTGATTTAATACCTGTCCTTTAAACCGAATAGGGCGGGGTAAAATAACGTCAAATGCCGAAATCCGGTTACTGGCAAACATTACTAAATAATTGTTGGAAATTGAGTAAACATCTCTTACTTTGCCTTTGTAAAAACCTGTTTGCTGCTTAAATTTGAGCGATTTCATGCTGCTAATTTACCATCAACGGGTTTAAAACAAATGAATTACAGCATACAAGTTGTTAACAGGCATGGAAAATAAATTTTTCAGGTAGAAATAACAATGCGTAATTTGCTTTATATTTAAAACCAAAACACGAGATATGAGAAAAGTTACAAGCTATTTGGTTACATTTTTATTGGCTAATATCATAACGGTAAGTGCCTTTGCTCAAAGTGTAACCATTAACGGCAATGTTAGAAACAGCAGTACAAAAGAAAGTTCGGGTGCTGTTTCTGTTATTGTTAAAGGAGAAGATATTGGCTCTTTTACAGATGATAAAGGAAACTTCAGGTTAACGGTAAAGAAATTACCGGTTACGCTGTTAATTTCATCGGTTGGTTATGAGTTACAGGAAGTAACTGTGTCCAATGCTTCAAGCCTGGTACAGGTTGAATTTAAACCTACAAATATACTTGGACAGGAAGTTGTAGTTGCTGCAAACAGGGTTCCTCAAAAAATACTGGAATCTCCGGTTTCAATTGAAAGAGTAAGTGCTGCAAATATCCGCAACGCACCGGTTAGCAGTTATTATGATGTGGTAGCTACTTTAAAAGGTGTTGATGTTACTACTTCTTCCCTCACTTTTAAAACACCCACTACCCGTGGTTTTAACAGCAGCGGTAATACCCGTTTTAATCAATTGGTAGATGGAATGGACAACCAGGCCCCCGGCCTTAATTTTTCTGTTGCTTCTATAATCGGTTTAAGTGAACTGGATGTTGATAATATGGAACTTTTATCAGGTGCTTCCTCTGCGTTATATGGAGCCGGCGGTATGAATGGTACTTTATTAATTAACAGTAAAAATCCATTTAAATACCAGGGTTTATCTGTGTTGGTAAAAGAAGGTTTAATGCATGTTGGTTCTAAAAGTCAGCGTGCAGCATCACCTTACCATAACTGGACCATGAGGTGGGCAAAAAAAGTTTCAAACAAATTTGCATTTAAAATAAACGCTGAACTGCTTCAGGCTAAAGACTGGCAGGGTAGTGATTACAGAAATTATGCCAGGGCAGCAACAGGTGGTAGTGTAAAAGCCGGAACCCGTGCAAGTGATCCTAATTTTGATGGTATTAATATTTACGGTGATGAAACCACTGCTGAAATCAGAAGTGCAGTTTTAAATGCCATTGGTGCTAGTGCAGCTCCCTTTCTTAAAAACTTTATTGATACCTTAAACGGCGGTGCTGCAATTAACGTATCCCGTACAGGTTACACTGAAAAAGAAGTAACCAATCCAAATACTGTAAATTTTAAACTCGGCGGTTCTTTACATTACAAAGTGACTCCGTATACCGAAGCAACATTTGCAGCTTATTGGGGAACCGGTAATACAGTTTATACCGGTAGCGAAAGGTATTCTTTGAAAGATTTTAAAATGGGACAGTATAAGCTGGAGTTTATAAACAGGTACTGGTCTTTAAGGGCTTATACAACCCAGGAGAATGCAGGCGAATCTTACAACACCACTGTTGCAACCCGTTTATTTAACGAAAGCTGGAAACCAAGCGGTGGAGCTACCGGATGGTTCTCACAATATTCTCAAACTTATTTGGCTTTGCGTTTAGCTGGTGCAACTGATGCAGATGCACATACCGGAGCACGTGCACAATCTGATATTGGCCGGCCATTTGCAAACAGTTCACAATTTGTAAAATCGTATGATTCAATTCGTAAAAAACCCATTAAAGATGGCGGTGCTTTGTTACTTGATAAATCAGATTTATACAGCCTGGAAGGTAATTACAATATGAGCCATTTAACCGGTAAATGGGTTGATCTGTTAATTGGTGGTAGTTATAAGCAATATGTATTAAATTCAGAAGGTACTTTATTTGCAGATTCTACAGGCCGTATTAAAATTTCGGAATATGGCGCTTATATGCAACTTAGCCGTAAAATAATGAACAGGTTGCATTTAACAGTTTCGGGCCGTTATGATAAGAATGAAAATTTTAAGGGCAGGATAACTCCGAGAGCTACGGCTTTAATAAAAATAAAGGATAATAATAATTTCCGGATTTCTTATCAGACTGCATACCGTTTCCCATCTAATCAGCAACAATTCATCAACCTTGCTGTCGGAAGCAATGTTCGTTTAATTGGTGGTAACCCTGGTTTCAGAGAGCTGTTTAATTTTGCAGGTAAACCAATTTATGATTTTGATGCCTTAAGGGCTGGTAATATAGTACAATTTAATCCGCAGGATTTAAAGCCTGAATCATTGTCTTCTTTTGAAGCTGGTTTTAAAGGTTTGATGATGCAGGGAAAATTGTTAGTTGATGTGTATGGATATTATGGAACTTATAAAGATTTCTTAGGCAGAAAAGTAACTGTTCAGAAAATTGGTGCAGGCAATATAGCTTTATCCGATACATTAAATGGTTATAGGTATTCAATTCCTGTTAACTCAACCGTTAAAGTTAAATCTTATGGTTTTGGTTTTAGTTTCGATTACAGATTACCATGGAATTTCACCATAGGAGCCAATATGGCTTCAGATATATTGAAAGATGTGCCTTCAAATTTTGTAGCCTATTTCAATTCGCCTAAATATAAGGCCAATGTTAATTTTGGTAATTCAGGTTTTGGGCCCGGCAAACGTTTAGGATTTAATGTTGCTTACCGTTATCAGGGTAAATTCCTGTACCAGGGCGATTTTGCAACCGGTAACTTACCCGTTGTTCAAACACTGGATGCACAGGTTAGTTTAAAACTGCCAAAGGCAAACAAATCAGTAATTAAACTGGGTGCAACCAATTTGCTGAATCAGCGCTATTATAATGCAATTGGAAACTCACAGATCGGTGGATTATACTACCTGAGTTTTGGATATAATATTTATTAATCAGTAAGCATAAATTGTATCAAATAACAAATAAAATTTTAACTATGAAGTATATAACTAAAAGGATTAAGATTCATTTTTTGCTGGCCATTTCGGCAATGATGTTTATTTTATCTTCCTGTAATAAAGATGTGGAGCAATTTGCAACACCGGTTGTTGTTGCACCAACTGGCCTTGCCTTGGGCGAAACCATTGCAACCATAGCCGATGATAGTTTATATTACAGGTTTATTGTAAAATCCGGTTTACTCACAACCATAAATAACAAGTCGAACATCTTTACCATGTTTGTACCTAATAATGCGGCTATGAGGCAATTCCTGGTTGCTATTGGCGCTCCTCCAGGCCAACCGGATGCTGTTTATTCAGGGTTTATTACAGCTTTTGTTCCGGCAACCACTGCAGCCAGCATTGTAAGTTTCAATATGATGCCCCAGACGATTACAACGGCAAGTATACCCAATACTTTTCCTAATTTCTTTTATCCAACTAATTTAAACCCAACAGGTGCTCCTGGAACACCGGGTTATAATGCTTTGGTACGATTATTAACTTTCCCCAGCACCCGCAATGGTAACTGGGTAAATAACATACCACTGTTAGCAGTAAATTTAGCTGCTGCCAACGGTGTAATTCATACTGCTGCAGCAATGCCTGCGCCACCACAAAAAGTTTTGGCACAAAGAATTTTTGCAGATGCGGATATGACTTACTTAGCTGCTGCTATACAGCGTGCAGATAGTGGTGTTGCACCTACCGGTTCGGCAAGTCTTGTTTGGGTATTAAGTAATTTTGGACCTAATATCACTGTATTTGCGCCAACAAATCTGGCTTTCCAGCAACTTCTTACTGCCCAAATAACACAGGCTTTAATTGCACAGGGATTTCCGCCGGCAGTTGCTGCTGCAATTGCTGCTGCACTTGCAGCAACGCCGGGTGTATTTACTAATCCTTTGCTTGCAAATGTGCTTACGCCAACAACCGTAAAAGGATTAGTAGTTTATCATTTATTAGGAAGCAGGGCTTTTTTGAACAATTTTCCAACCACAGCAACATCTTATCCAACTTTGTTAAACAGTGCTATACCATCGCATCCCGGTGTGAGTTTGACATGCACTTTTACAGGCCCGTTTGTTAGTGCTGCAACAGTTAAAGGTGCTGCCAATCCTACAGCTTCTAATATTTTAATTAACCCAACACCAGAGCCAAATGGAACAAGCGATCAGTTTTTTGTGAATGGAACCATACATAAAATAGATCAGGTATTAAGACCTCAATAAAATTTAACTATAAAAATAAAAACGGGCTTCTGATTTTTCAGAAGCCCGTTTTATATATCCGTATTTTTTATTAAACATTAAACCTGAAATGCATCACA
>JANMWP010000120.1:0-2651 GCA_031394065.1 Chitinophagaceae bacterium | reverse complement strand
AAGGCGGTAAAGATTTAAAAAATGTTTTTATTTTAGTTGGCCCCACCTTCGACAGGCTCAGGCTGACACAATAATTATTTGGACATTAAAACAGCACTATAATTATGAAACAACTTGTAAATATTGCAAGAATTTTAGTTGGCGGCTTATTCATTTTTTCTGGATTGGTGAAAGCAATTGACCCATTGGGCCTTGCTTATAAAATGCAGGAGTTTTTTGAAGTTTGGTCAAACGAAGGCTATTTAAAAGGGTTGATGCAGCTGTTAAATGAACAGGCTTTACTTTTTTCAATTACTATGATAACACTGGAAGTAGTTTTGGGTGTTGCGCTGTTGTTGGGTTCCAAAACCAGGCTGGTGAGTTGGTTGCTGTTTCTGCTCACTTTATTTTTTACATTCCTTACAAGTTATGTATTGTTCAGCGGTAAAATACGGGCCTGTGGCTGCTTTGGAGATTGTATTCCGTTAACACCCATCCAAACATTTACAAAAGATATTATACTGCTCATTCTTGTATTGTTGATTTTGTTTGGCAGCAAATACATTAACCCGCTTTTTGCCAATAAAGTAAATGCCGGCATTTTTTTAATTTCCCTTTTAGGCATTTTGGGACTGCAATGGTATGTGCTGAAACATTTACCGCTAAAAGATTGTCTGCCTTTTAAAATTGGAAATAATATTCTGGAATTGCGCAAAATGCCAAAAGATGCAGTGCCTGATAAATTTGAGTATCAATTTGTTTATAAAAAAAATGGAGAAAGTAAAGAGTTTGATGTGGGTGCATTGCCTGACAGTACCTGGGAGTTTGTTGACAGGAAGCAGCAGTTGGTTCAGAAAGGAAAAAATAATATTCCCCTGATCAATGATTTTATTTTAAAAACTGCAAGTGATTCAGACAGTACCGAAGCTATCCTTTCCAGTCCAGGCGAATATTATTTATTATTTGTAAAAGACCTGAATGCTATGAGCAGTGGAGTAGAAGATCAGCGGATTGCTATGCAACTTATAGCAAACAAAGAACGGATTTATATTGTAGCATCCGACAGAAAAAAAGCAGAAACCAGGTATAGTAATCAGGCAACATCTGGAAGCCCTGTGAGTACGCCTGTTTTAACATGTGATGCTACTGCTTTAAAAACAGCCGCCCGAAATAATGTAACCTTGTATCGCATGAATGGCCCGGTTGTAGTGGCCAAGTGGGGAGGTGCCGATATAGAAAAAGCTTTGAAATAATCAACGTTGAACTATATTTTAAAAAAACTTTTCTATTCTTTATTGGTACTGCTTGGCGTGGTTGTACTTGTCTTTATTATGTTTCAGGGTTTTGGTGATCCTGCCCGGATGATTGTTGGGCAAACCGGCGATAAAAAAACACTGGATAATATCCGCAACGATCTTTACCTCGATCAACCCAAATGGAAACAGTTTGTTTTGTATGTAAATGATGTTTCGCCAGTTTGTTTTCACAGCAAAGCAGATATAGAGAAAAAACAACTCAAGGGATTTTTTATTGGCGGTAACACAAAAGTTGGCCTCAAAATTCCTTATCTCCGCAAAAGTTATCAAACCAAAAAAGAAGTTGGAAAACTTTTAATGGAAGCGTTGCCTGGTACGCTGATACTGGCAATAGCTGCCATGTTGTTTGCAACTATCATTGGTATTTTGTTGGGTGTAACTGCCGCAGTTAAAAAAGGAACCTGGATGGATACAACAGCTGTTTTTTCAAGTATTGCCGGCATATCTGCACCATCGTTTTTTATGGCCATTATCATCGCCTATTTTTTTGGAATTGTGTTACACCGGTACACTGGTTTAAATTTAACCGGTAGTTGGTTTGATATTGATGAAGTTACCGGTGAAAAATACCTGAGCCTTAAAAACCTCATCCTGCCTGCATTTACTTTGGGCATCCGGCCATTGGCAATCATTACACAGTTAACCCGAAGTTCTATGCTTGATATACTGAACCAGGATTATATCAGAACTGCTTATGCAAAAGGCCTGGGTAAAAAAGCCATCATTTATAAACATGCCTTGCGTAATGCACTTAACCCGGTTATAACAGCCATTACAGGCTGGTTTGCCGAATTGCTGGCAGGCGCATTTTTTGTTGAGTATATTTTTGGCTGGAAGGGAATTGGAAAAATTACCGTTGATGCTCTTGAAAAATTAGATTACCCTGTTGTGATGGGATCGGTTTTACTAAGTGCCTGTATTTTTATCATCATCAATCTGTTTGCTGATGTTTTATACAGGATTGTAGACCCACGTATCAAAACAGGCTGATTGGTTATTTTTCCAGCAAGCCCTGATCAACCCATTTTTTTATAAGTACAATTTCTTCAGCTGATAATTTTTCATGTTTAAATGGCATAAATCCTCTGTCTCCCGGGTTTAACTGAACCCTGGCTAACATTTCTGCACCATATTTTTTTGCAGATTCATAATTTTCAAAATTAGTTTTAAAACCGCCTTTTGATGGAAGATGACAGGGAGCACATTTTGCCTGTATCAACGGAGTTATATCGGCAACATAAGTAGTTGGTATTACTTTAGGCGTTTTAGTAGCGGTACTCTTTTCGGAACAGGCAAAATGTGCTCCCTGTCATCTACCATCAAAAGGAGGTTTTAAAGCAAATTTTGAGAATTATG
>JANMWP010000011.1:0-14814 GCA_031394065.1 Chitinophagaceae bacterium | reverse complement strand
GTGTTACGTAAATCATTCGCAAACCAACTGGTGCACCCGCACGTGCCGCCGGTTGGTCTTATGACCACCGGCGTAGAGCCATAAAAGAGTTTACAAAAAATAAATCAAGGCAGCTCAAACTTCAGCCGTCGGTGATACTTCGGCTTCGCTCAGTACACCGGACGGCGGCGTCAAACCAGATAGATACCGCCCCCACTGGCCTACGGAGCAAAAATATCTACACATCCTTTTCTGATAAACGGCAAGTACTACGCCTGCACACATGGCTTGACCAGAGACTCGCCTGAAAATTCAGATTTATATTATTTATGCTCAAATAAATTACATGTTTTTACGTTAATGCATAAATTATCCAATATCAATCTTAAAAAATGAAACCAATTTACTTTAAACTGCTTATTGCAATTTCTTTTTCATTACCCTGTTTTAAAGCCTTATCCCAGGTGCCGGGCTATATTAACCGCCCTGCTACCATTGCAGCCGGCAGATTGGTATTAGACCCCAACAGCGATGGATATACCTCACTAACCACAACTGGCTTTGGTACCAACGATGTTACCAATTCCGAAATTGCGTTTAAAGGCATTAAGGCTTATTCAATTGAGCCTTATGGCGATTTAAGGCGTGGCCCAAATCATGGGTTTACCGATTTTGTACCCGACTCCTCCGGTAATGGGGTATATCATTATTTTTCTGTAGCACAGAATGTTTTGTTCAGAATGCGACTGGGTTCTATCATCCCCGGCTCAAAAGGCTATAGTATTTTAATGGATACCGATGGTAAGTTTGGTGCAACTGGTGCCAATGCCGATCCCAATTATATAGCTTCTACAACCGGTACCAACGGTAACCCCGGTTTTGAAATTGAAGTGGTGCTGGAAACCAATTTTAGAATTGCCATTTATAATGTAGATGGTACTTCATCGCCGGTTTTGGTAAAACAATATCTAAACTGGCAGGATATGTCGCAGGTTTCCATAGCATCTACCAACGATAATGGAGACCCCGATTACCTGATCGATTTTTACATTCCTTTTTCCGACCTGCAGGCTGCGCCTTTTAATTTAACGGCAGCATCGCCCATACGTATGAGTGCCACAACGGTAATGTCGCCCCAGGCTGCTATAGGCGGGCCCCGCTCAGATATTTACGGCACCGCCGGTGATACTTATGAAGATTTTATTGATGGCCAGCCGGCCTGTAACATATTTAATAATCCGGTGAGCTGCGCTACAGCCATGTGTACAGCAGCACCCACTGTTAACTCACCCATAAGTACCGGCACTGTTAATATAAGCGGCACCTGGACAAAATCTGTTTTAAGTGGAGCTCTTTCAACAGCCAGTATTACGGTATATAAAAACGGGGTATCTGTTGGCACAGTGGCAGGGGTAACATCAGGCACTACCTGGACATTAAACAGCATTACACTTATAAACGGAGATATTATTACGGCAAAAGCACTTGCCACCGGCGAAAGCATGTGTTTAACCAGTAATGCCGTTGCAGCATCTACCTGCAATGCATCTACTATACCTGCCACACCGGTACTAAGCTGTACCAGCGGCAGTAAGGGAATTAACGGAACAAATTTAAGCACCGGCTGGACGGTACATGTTGATAATGTAACCCGTAATGTTTTGGATAACAGTGTTACCAATGGCACGGGCCTGTTTGGTGCAAATACCGGCGCAAGCCCTAATATTACCTGGCAGTTTTCGGGTGGTTGCAGTGCAGGATCTCCATTAAGTTCGGGATCGTACAAAATTTATTATACAAATGCCGCAGGCTGCAACTCGTTGCCAGCTTATTTTTGTGCAGCAGGTAATGGCGGTAGTGCACTTGCCGGGGCATTGGCTGTGCCTGTAATTACAGCCCCATCCAATACTGTTTTTACAACAGCTACCAAAACCATTTCGGGTACCACCACTGCCAATGCAACAGCAACTTTGTACATAAATGGAATAAGTGTACAAACCGTAACTGCAACAGGTGGTGTATTTAATTTCACCGGCCTTAACCTTTTAAACGGGCAGCAACTTTATATTGTAGTAGAATTAAACACCGGTACCGTAAGTACCAGCATGTGTGCAAATCAAACTCCGGTATATACCGTAAGTTGTTTTACCAATACACCATTAATAAATGCCGATAATAACAGCCAGCTTACAGCAGGCGCACCTATTACCGGTACATCAACAGAACCGGCCGGTACCACTATCAAGGTTTATACTTCAGGCAATACTTTAGTTGCTACAACTTTGGTGCAGGCAAACGGCAGCTGGTCAACCGGTAATGCAGGTACAACACCGGCATTGTATAATGCAGTTGCCGCAACAACCTATTATGCCAATGCACAAAACGGCAGCTGCGGTTTAAGCAGCAATTCAGCCGGGTTTGCAACACTGGCACCAACTGCCGCCGGCAGATGCGGAACCATTACAGGCCCCATTGCATCAGGCGCAACCAGTATTTCCGGAACACTCACCGGGTCATTCAGTACATCAACTGTAAATCTTTATTTAGATGGGCAGTTTATTGGCAGTACCGTAACATCAACCACGGCATGGGGCCCTATCACTGTAAACAGTACCATTAATAACACATTATATTCAAACGGCGTATTGTCTATCGGCATACAGGAAAGCGGCAAGCAGGAAGTACCCTGCCCGGCATCTGCCTTGGCAATAACCTGCACACCCACCCCGGTGGCACCGGTTTACAGCCCTGCTGTAATCAATATTTTACGCAATCAAACCGTAACCTACAGCATTTCAAATGCAGCTTCGGGTTCGTTTTATGCGCTGGCCGACTCTGCCACCGGCCAGCCACTTGGCCAGGGTATATGGGCCCCGGCAAACGGAAACCTTTCTATTACCACCAATCCGTTTACTGTTTCCGGAACCTTTAAAGTAGTTTTCAGATCAACATCTTTATCGGGCGTAACACAATGCTCTGCAGTATCATCAACCGGAATTGTGAATGTAAGCCTGATTACTTTACCATTAACACTGATTGAGTTTAAAGGCAAAAAACAGGCAGATAATATTTTACTCGACTGGACAACAGCAAACGAAATCCAGGTAAACCGTTTTGAAATTGAACGCAGCGCCAATGGTTCATCATTTGATAAAATAGGCACTGCCATGGCAGCCGGAAACAGTAACAGCAACAGGGCTTATACCTTTACCGATACAAAACCATTTGCTGCGGTTAATTATTACCGGTTAAAGATGATAGATACTGATGGCAGGTACACTTACAGTAATGTGATTGTGTTTATGGGCGACCGCTCAAAAGGAATTATTGTAAGTAATATAAAACCCAATCCCTTTATCGAAACAATAAACCTGGGTATTGTACTGCAACAGGCACAGGCCTTAACTGTTCAAATGGTAGATATGACCGGGAGGGTAGTATCAACAAAACAGGTACAGGCAAAAGCTGGTAATAACGATATTATGTATAATGGTCTGTCTCAATTAGCTGATGGTGTTTATTATATCAGGATAATTACTGCAGATGCACTGTTACAGCAAAAAGTTTTAAAAGTACATGAATAAAAATTTTATGGTAAATTAACAGGAAAGCCGGCTCAAAAAAATGAGTCGGTTTTTTTATGATGCTGCTGTAGTATAAAACCTCCGCCCAACTGGCCATCTGGCAGATATACGGCCTGGGTAATGCAGCGTGGCGTATCTGTGCCAAATAATACTTGCAAAATCAAGGGCGCTAACTAAATTTTTTCAATAAGCTGTTTTCAATGGAAGCTTTAATATGAACCCGTTACTAAGTAACTCTTTCTAAGGCGAGTCTCTGCCTGGATCTTGTGCGTTGGTTTGCAGGACTCGCCGTGCTACAGCGCAAAGATATCTACACACCTTTTCTAATAAAACGGCGGGTCCTGGGCCTGCACACATGGCTTGACCAGAGACTCGCCTGAAAATTCAGTTCGTGAAAACAGGAATCAAAGTAAAAAAAACACATGTCCTACCTGGTAACCACCAATATAGTACCGGTCATACCGGGGTGCAGGCTGCAATGATAAGGAAACGAGCCATTGGCTGTAAATGTAAAACTATACATACCATTTGTGCTTATATTACCACTGCTGAAACTGGTAGCATCATCAGAAGTAACTGTATGCACATTTATATCCAGATTCTTCCAGATTACTTTTGTTCCCAAAACCACGGTAATGGTAGCCGGCGTAAACTGCATACCTTGTATTGTTACCGTATCTGATGTAGTACCGCCGGATGGATTGTTATTGTAATTGTTGCTTTTACTGCATGCCTGTATAAAAAATGTTGTAAGGATGATGAAACCGATTACTGAGAAAGTCTTTAGTATTTTCATAGTCTTTATATTTAATATGAATAAATAGCCGGAGGGATTGATGCCGGTGTTGATAGATGAAATACCATTACTGTACCAAATTGCCAGGGTTAACAAACATTAACAGTTTTTCATTTAACCGTAGTATAGGGTAGTGTGAATTATACAAACTCTTTTCGCCGGTGTTGATGTTCGTGCCGATTGTTTCGTTACAGGGCCCAAAATGATCAGGGTAAACATTCACCAACAGCCCGGCATACTAACTGTATTTATGAAGGCCAACTCAGCATCAAAAAATACGAACCAAAGCGAATTGCTGTATATTTGAAACTGCGGATTTTATAGAAACATTTTTTAAATAAAAGGCTGTAATGAATTATTTTTATAAATATGCATCGCTTTTAATTGATAATACGCATAGATATTTCACCAATAGAAAACAACTTTTTGTATCACTTGAAGAGGATTATTTTGATAATAAAAAATATTCGCCCCAGGAATTTTACGATTATACAAAACAGTTTTTTGATGCTCCTGAATTATTTTTTTCTGAGGGCAACCGGCCGGATTTTTCGGAAGTAAAAAAGACATACACCATTCAAAAGCATTTTTATACCCGGTATGCTTATACTTCACCTTTTAAAACAAAATGGGAAGAGAATAATATGGCTTATTTTGATCTTTTTTCAAAAGATAAACAATCAGATACCATTTTACTTTTTGCACCCGGCTGGGCACGTCCAAACCTGGTTGCTGAAACCGGGTTCTCCAAAAAACTTTTAGCCAGAGGTATTGATACCTGTTTGTTAACTAAACCGCTACACCAGATAAGAACGCCAAAGGGGTTTAATTCGGGAGAGTTATTTATCAGCGATAATGTTTTTCTATCCGTTATGAGCTTTCGGCAATTTGTTGCTGAAATTCTGTTTTTAATTGACTACTTTAAAACAAAGTATAAATATGTAGGGATGATTGGGATGAGTAGCGGAGGTTTTCAGACGGGAATTGCTTTAAATATTAAAGCGGTTGATTTTTATTTTCCGCTGATAACCGGTGCAACTTTGGGCAGCATTACCTGGGAGGGTAAGCTTACTAAAAAAATAAAAAATGATATCAATAAAAAAGGATTGGATGAAACTGACTTAAACAAAGTCTGGGCTATTCTGGACCAGGTACATCTTGGGCATCATTGCAAAGCCAAACACATAAAGCAGTTCATAAGCCTGTACGACCAGGTAGTACCGGTAAAATTTCAACAAATTCTTTGGGAAATTTATGATAAGCCCGAAAAATATGAAATGCAATGTGCTCATACTACTGCTTTTTTTTATTTCTCAAAAATTGCTGATGAAATAGCCAGATTTATTGAAAATAAAAAAAACTGAAAACAGGGTGGGGGCATGCCGCCCGTAACAGACTTTATTTTACCATTAAATAATTCAGGAACCGTATATATTTGCAGCCGCAATAATTTTGCGTGTTTTATTGAAGATATTATGACAGCTAAAAGAAAATTTATGTTTGAAAATCCGGGCAGGTATAAACTTCTTTTGCTGTTGCTCTTTTATCCGGCAGCCCAATCTGTATTTGCTCAAAATACTGCCACCGTAACCGGTACTGTTTATGATAAGCAGGTACCGCTTGAATTTGTTACTGTTACCTTATCTAACACAGCAGATACCGGCAAAGTACTGTACTATACCACTACCGACAGCACCGGCTTATTTTTATTTGATAAAGTAGCACTGGGTAACTACCAGGTAAAATTCAGTTTGATGGGGTATAATACATTGCTGCAAAAATTATCGGTAACCGAACCTGCTAAAACAATAAAATTTGATAATTTTAAACTGAATAAAGATGTAAATTTTTTGCAGACAGTAACAGTAACTGCTCAAAAAAAACTGATTGAAAAAACGCCCGGGGGTTTTATTATTAATGCCGCAGCAAATATCACATCCAGCGGCGGCACTGCAACTGAGCTACTTAAAAATACCCCAACCGTATCGGTAGATGCTGAAGGCGCTATTACATTACGAGGAAAAACACCGTTGATATTAATAAACGGCCGCAATTCAACTTTTAGCAATACCGACCAGATACCGGCCAGCAGCATAGAAAGTATAGAAATCATCAACAACCCCACAGCTAAATATGATGCCAATGCAGAAAGTGGCATCATCAATATTAAACTTAAAAAAAATAAGCAAAATGGTAACAATGGGGCTTTGGCAATTGGTACAGGCCTGGGAAGCCGGGGCAGAATAAACAGTTCTTTTCTGGTAAACCACAAAACAAAAAAATGGAATATTGAGTTGGGTTATGATAACCGTTTTGCCGGAAGAACAAGAAAAATAAACGGAAGCCGCACCAATTTTTATTTGCCCGATGGTTTTCTGCTAAACCAAAACCGAAATGATAAAAGGGTGGAGCGATTGCAAAACCTTAAATTCAATCTAGACTTTTCGCCAGATAATAAAAACAGTTTTTCTTTTGAAGCTGTTGGCAGCCTGGAAGGGCAGGACAACAAGGAAAGTTTAAACAGTGCGGTGTACAAACAAAATAATGACTTTAAGTCAAACACCAACCGGAGTTCGTTGGAAATACAACACTCCAGCGTTGTTGAGTTTGCTTTTGATTACAACCGTAAATTTAATGACGAACGAAAATCACTATCAGTAAATATAAATTCCTCTATAGGCAGGGATAAGGAGAACACAGATATTACATCGCAGCCCTTAGATAAAAATAACTTGTACACCGGCACCCCTTTTTTGGAAAGGACACATAATTACGAAAACGAAAACATATCCTCGGCCAAACTGGATTACGCATTTCCTGTTTCAAAAAACGGGCAGATAGAAACCGGCTATAAGGTTGTTTACCGCAACGTGAACGACGATTTTCAATCGGCCGGTTTAGTAAACAATGTTTATGTAACTGATATTGGCAGCAGTAATATTTTTAAATTTAATGAACAGGTGCATGCTGCTTATATGCTTTACAGCTCCGCCTTTGGTAAAGCCGAAAATAAAAACTGGAAATACAATGTGGGCATAAGAGCCGAACAGGTTTTTAATAATGGGCATACTCAAAACAACAGCACAAAGTTTACCAATCAATACCTTAAATTATTTCCTACGGCAAGCCTTGTTTATTATAAAACATCAACAACTTACTTTAAGCTGAGCTATGGTAAAAGGATTAATCGCCCGGGGCTGGGGCAGCTTAATCCTTTTAAAGACATTACCGATTCCCTGAACCCACATAGTGGTAATCCGAATTTAAAGCCCGAAATTATTCATGCTATAGAACTGGGTTATAATAAAGAGTGGAGCAAATGGTCATTATCATCAAACCTGTTTTACCGGTATTCAATTAATACCATCAGACAATATGCCCAGTTACAATCAAACGGTGCCAATCTTACCTATCCTGTAAACATTGGTAATGCCGAAACTTACGGAGTAGAAAATATATTAAATGCAAAGCTTTCAAAAATGTATGACTTTAATGCCAGCCTGTCTTTATTTGAGCAAAAGCTAAACGGAAGTAATGTATCATCGGATGCAGTGCAAAATACTTTTGTATGGTACGCAAAGCTTATCAATAATTTTATGCCATGGCACGATGGTAAATTACAGGTTACCGGCAATTATAATGCAGCCCAGGCCACTCCCCAGGGAAAACGGATTGCTCAATATTTTGTGGATCTTGGTTTTCAGCAAAAATTAGGAAAAGGTAATGCAAGGCTGGGTTTAACTGTCACTGATATTTTTAATACTTTCAAAAGCGGCTACATAAACAATACAGCAGATTTTAAAAATTACCGCTATGGCAAAGCCGATACAAGGGCTTTCATCATCACTTTTGCATATTTCTTTAAGTCGGCTTTTAAAGAAAAATTACTGGAGAATAAGTTTTCGACCGATTATTAAAATATTTGTGTTCTTGTTGTTTCGTTTATTATGGTGGCAGGGGCAATCAGGTTCATAATGCTTGAACGGATAACGCCAATACCCCGGGCAAACCATCTTTCTTCTTCGGCCACGGGTACATCACCAACAAATAAAACAGTTGCCGTATAGATATATTTTACCCTGATAACGTTGTTATACAATATAGATGCTACCGTTTGTGTTTCACCCTTACCTAAAATTTGTGCATCAACCCTGATATTAGACAGTGGAAAGCCCATGGCTACATTGGGCCCAAAATTCGCCGTCCATGTTGCATTTACAGCTAAATTAGAATCCAGTACAAGGTACTCTTTGTTGATAGGGTTGGTTAAAACCCCGAGGTTACCATCAATGTATTGATAATACAGGCCACCGTTTTTTCTGTTAAAAAAAGAATCTGTTGGAGTACCCATATCTTTTCTTTCAAAAATTTTATAACTGTTTGGTCCAAATGTTTTTGAGTTGGCACTTACCTGTATGTATGTAGTGTCGGCAGCGGTACCACCTACCAATTTTGAACTCCAGTTACTGAAAGTTGTTTGTGGTACATAGTCTAAGTTAGGTGGGGGTGTTGGGGCAGCAACGGTAATCGAAAATGTACAGGTTGATGCACCATTGGTTACCGTATAATTATATGGCGGCGGGCTTGCAGCTAAAGGTGTACCGCTTGCAGTTAAAGTAACCTGTGCATTACCAGCAGCAGTAAATGTACCCGAACCCGAAAACGATATACCGTTTACTGCTGCAATATTGATTGTATACGGCCCGGGTGTGGTAACATTTACATTCAGTGTTACTGTATGCTGTGCACCAACAGCAGTGCCTGCTGTATAAACACCCGTGCCAAATGTTGTACCGGCACAGGTAAAACTGAATGCAGCAACGGGTGGCACTCCGGTAACCACAGTTACATCTATTTTACAAATACTGGTGCCAAATTTTATAGTAAAAGTTTTAACACCTGTAGCGGTGGGGGTGCCGTTGCCAGATAAGTTTATTGTATTGTTACCGGTTGCGGATACTGTGCCGGCTCCGGTAAAATAAAAACCGGCAATGGTATCGCTCTTTATTACATAAGTGCCGGTAATTGTAATATCTGCAGTAACCTGTATAAAGTTAGTTGCTTTTAAAACTGAATCTTTGGTAAAACTGCCGTTTACTGTACTGGGCAAACAATTACCAGTTGTAGATTTTAAAGCACCAACAGCCTGCCCGTTCGAGGGTACACCATCAAAGTGTAATTCCTTTTGGCAGGCGGTTATAAACAGAACTGATGAAATGAATGCTAAATACAGTAATAAATTTTTCATGCAAAGCTTTTATGGTAAACTAAATGTACAACTTTTATTTATTCTGTAATGAAGGGCTTTAAAGGACGTGTGTTTTTTAAAATATAATGCATTTGCAACAACCCCGGTTGAGCACAATTTTAAAATTCTAAAAACAACTAAAAACTTCATGTTTGCGCCAATTAAATTAACTTTATCTGCAGCTTTAATAAATTTATAACTGATAATTTTATTGCAATGGCAGAACTAAAAACAAAAAAAAACGAACTGAGTGTAGCTGATTTTATAAAAAAAGCTGCTGATACACAAAAGCAAAAAGAGTGTTTTACAATTATTGCACTGATGGAAAAAGCCACCAAAGCCAAAGCTAAAATGTGGGGCTCAGGTATAGTTGGTTTTGGTGACCAGCATTTAAAATATGAAAGCGGCCGTGAACTGGATTGGTTTGTAATGGGATTTTCTCCACGTAAACAAAACCTAACCTTCTATATTCCCGGAACGGTTGAAAAGCAACAGGGGTTGCTTAAAAAATTAGGAAAACATAAAACCGGTAAGGGTTGTTTGTATATTAACAAGCTGGAAGAAGTAGATATGACTGTGTTAAAAGAAATAATTAATAAAGGGGCAGTAAAATAAAAATTCGTTCCCAATCAGGTGCCCAAGCCTTGCTGATAAAAAACTCTAACATTTATTTCACTTTTGAAGTATTAGTTTTAAAAGATCATTCACCCCTTTAAAACTTTATACAATGAATCACGTACTTCTTTTCTCTTTATTATGTTTGGGTATATTACCCGTAAACAGACAAATTGTAAATGTAAAAAGCGGCAACATTACCGCTGATTTATTATCATGCCCTGATAATAATACGCTTAGTATGGGTAATCAGCCCGATCCGGATTCGGAGAAGATGCTGGCAGTGATATTCAGAAGTCAGGACTTTTGCCGTGCTGAATTAAAAGATTTTGTTTTTGATGTACAATTCAACATTGTAAGTGCTACTGTATATTTTTCTGGAACTAATTTTAAAAATGTAGAAACAGGATATATTACAAGCAACAGCTTAAAACCAATACGCAGCCTTATGGCACGTTGTGCACCCGGCTCGATGGTTGTTTCTGATAATGTAAAAGCGATAGGCCCCGATAAATTAATACGGCCAATACAAGGCACAAGTTATGTGCTGCGTTAATAAATCTTGCTGATAAAAATAAATGCTTTGCTGCAAAAAAGCAGCAAAGCATTATAATTATTTTATTCTTTCTTCTTTATAGATACTTTAGATTTTTAAATTAAATTAAGTTTCCTCCGGTTCTCCTTTAACCTTATGAATATAATTTTCATGCTCTTTTAAATGCTCTTCTGGCGGAACTTTTACAGACAGCGGCCCATTGCCGATGATTAAAAAATAAATGAGCAGCAATAAAATAATGATGGAAAGAAATAATTCGGAATAAGGGCTGAATGCATCTTTGGTTGCATTGATGTTTACAAAAATAATTGCCCCCATTAAAACGGGTATTTGAATTAAACAGGCAGCACGGGTAAACAGGCCCAGCGTTAAAAAAAAGCCACCCAGTATATGTGCAAAGGCAACACCGTGTGCTAAAAGCACCACCATAAATTCGCTGAAGGGTGATGTGTTTTTCATCAGGCTGATGAGGTTGCTGCTGTTGCGAAGAAAATCAATGCCCTTATAACAGAGAAAGATTCCTAAAGCTATACGAATAATATCCAGCCATTTTGGGTGATGCCTGTCGCCCCAATACTCAAATTTTTCGAGGAGGTTCATAACGTATATTTTAAAGCGTGAAAAAAAGAACTTGTATAAATGTAATTCAATTAAAAGGTAAATGCAAGTGCTATTTATGCACGACAAAAGTTGAGGATTGAATTTAGGATGTGGGTTTAAGAAATAATTTGAACGGCAGTATCATCTAATAGCTGCGGTAGCAATACCATTTTTGCTTTGTAGCCTTTTTCAATTCTGCCCAATTGCCCATCCATTTGCATTACCTGTGCCGGGTACAGGCTGCACATGCGAAGGGCTTCACCGGTTTCTATACCAACATGTTTTACCAGGTTTTGCAGTGCCTTGTACATGGTTAATGCCGATCCGCTCAGGATATTATCTGCTGTATATTTATCTCCTGCCGGTTGATGCTGATAATAACCTTCGGTTGTTGTAGTAACTGCATCGGTGATGGCAAACAACCGCTGCTTCATCATTTTCTTTGCAATGCGTATTGCAGGATAGTCAACATGACATCCATCGGCAATAATACTTGCCATTACTTTTTCATGATCAAAAGCAGCGCCTGCCATACCGGGACTGCGGTGCTGCAGTGGACTCATCGCATTGTATAAATGTGTAACTGAACAAATACCGTTATCAAAACTTTGCATGGCTTCTTCATAAGTTGCATTACTATGCCCTGCAAAAATTTTGATACCGGATGAATGGATGAGGTCAATCACTTCTTTACTGCAGACTTCGGGAGCAAGTGTGATAATTTTTAAAACACCTTTTCCATAATCAATTAATGCTTCAACTTCTTTTAAAGTGGGGCTGTGTATCAACGATTCTATATGAGCTCCTCTTTTCAATTTATTTATCCATGGCCCTTCTGCATGAAGTCCTAAAATACCTTCACCACCCTGTTGCCAGTATAGTTTTATCGCATCAATGCATTTGTAAAGTATTTCGGGCCGGTTGGTAGCAACGGTAGGCATACAAAAAGCAGTGCCGCCACTGCTACTGTATTTGTTTAATAATTGTAAGGAATCTGTATCGGGATAAACTGCAAATAGTTTTTCATTAGCACCATATATCTGCAAATCTATAAATGCTGGTGCCAGTATGCTATTGCTGAAATATGCAGCCTCCATAACAGGGTCTAATTCACTAACAGGAAGAACATCTGTTATAATACCATCTTCAACAATGGCCGCATGTGCATGCAGCCATTGTTCGCCGGTAAAAATAAGTTTAGCTATATATGCTTTTGCTGCTGCCATAAAATTTTATGCAGCAAAAATAATAAAACCAGCTAAGCTTACTTTAATTTAAAAACTATACCACCCTGTAACCGGGTAATATCGTTGCCCACTTCTACATTAAAACCAAAAGAAGGGGTAACAAAATAGGATGCACCCACAATGCCTGCAAATACAGGAATTACTTCACTTTCTTTTACATAGCCGCTTTTATCGTACCTGTAATTGTGAAATCCTGCGCCTGCCGAAAGACCTGCATAGGTGTCGAGCCCTCTTACTTTCCAGCCGTAGTGCCAGGCTGATCGGCCTGCAACAACCACGGTATTGGTTTTGTAATTGTTGTAAATACCACCGTTAGAAAAAGAGGCTCCAACTTCTCCACCCAAAGTGATTACACCTGGCCCGGCATTCCATAAACCGGCTTCAATTACGCCTTTTGTACCGAACGCAGCATTATAGTAATCGCTGCTGTATTCGTTACCAATACCAACGCCGGCACTGAATGTTACGGTTCCTTTTTTTACAGGTGCCATAGGGCTTTGTGCGTTACTGACTGCGGCAAAGGCTAATGCCATCCCCAATAAAATTGCTGAGATTATGTTTTGTGTTTTCATAAACCTGCATTTACAAATACTGTACCAACAGAAATTTTATTAATATTTTTTAGGTTAAGCTTTGTGAAATTGATAAAACTATTAAACAATTCATATTACTCCTTAATATTTATTTGATATTCACTTCTTTTTACAAAAGGAATTTCCCTAACTTCCAAGTATGAAACATTTTAAGTTTTATTCTAAAGAAGATATTTTATCGCTTACCAAAGTGCGGCGCTTTGAAACCAAAATGGGAGAGCGGATAAAATTTTTAAAACCCGACAGTGATTGGCCCGAAATACTGAAAGATATGGATGCCAAATATGTGATACTGGGTATTCCCGAAGATTTTGGGGTACAGGCCAATTATGGAGTGGGGGGTACCGAAACGGCCTGGCAGTCTTTTTTATCTTCATTTTTAAATATACAGAGCAACGATTATTTTACCGGCGAAAACACATTGTTATTAGGCCATTTTGATTTTGGCGATATAAAATTTCTGATAGAAAATAATGCATACAATCCCGAAGAAAAAATTAATGCTTACCGGCATGCATTAAATATTGTTGATGAAGAAGTGGAAAATTTGCTTAAAGTAATTGCATCAGCAAAAAAAATACCCATCATCATTGGTGGCGGACATAATAATGCCTACCCCATTATTAAAGGCGTTGCCAAAGGTTTACATAAGGCCGATATGATTCCGCTTTCGCAGATCAATTGCATTAACCTGGATGCCCATACCGATTACAGTGTGGCAGAAGGAAGACATAGCGGCAATGGATTCAGGTATGCAGAGGAAGATGGTTACCTGGGCAAATATTGCATGGTGGGCCTTCATGAAAATTATATTTCGCAGAATGTATTAATGGATATTCATAACAATCCGTTCCTGGATTATATCAGTTACGAAGAGATATTTATTCATGAACGGAAGAACTTTATACAGGCTGTAGCCCATGCCACCGGCTTTACAGAAGACAGTTACACCGGAATTGAAATTGACCTGGATTGCATTGAAAATACGCTAAGCAGCGCCATTACACCCAGCGGTATTACTCCATTGCTGGCAAGAAAGTTTGTGACTTTTACTGCACAAGATTCAAAACCGGCTTACCTGCACATTTGCGAAGGTGCTACACAAATGGCCGATGGAAGAAAAAATGAAACCACCGGTAAACTGATCAGTTACCTGGTGAGTGATTTTATTAAGGAGTTATCGCAGGACTAAAATATTCATAAACCTTAATCTCAAACTTCAATCTTCGCTGATTCCCCCTTTCCTTCGGCTACGCTCAGGAAGGGCGGAGGGGGCTCTTACTTAAACTGATCTGCAATTTCTTTTTCTGTTGCAATGCCATCTTTGCGCCAAACCTGTTTGCCGTCTTTAAAAATAATAAACACAGGCAGGGCAGTTACTTTGTAGGTTTGCAGAATGTCCTGGTCTCTGCCACCATCTACTTTTACTAAAGCAAATTTTCCTGTATTATTTTCTGTTAAACTTTTTAAAACAGGCTCCATCTGTATGCACGGGGGGCACCAGTTTGCGCCAAAATCTACCAATACAATTTTTGAAGCAGCGATGGAAGTATTCAGTTCTTCAATGGTCATTTGTTTTTCGGTGCTGGCACCTTC